>CAYVDZ010000639.1:0-3722 GCA_964450575.1 uncultured Opitutus sp. | reverse complement strand
TCAGGTGCTCCTTGATCTGCAATTCTCTCTATCCGTGCCATCGGTGTCATCCGCGGTTAATCTGAACTGCAGAATTTAGGTTCAGCCGTCGTGGGGTCGATCATGCCCCGGATCTGGGAAAATCGATTAGCCGGGAAACCACCTTCCCGTGCATGTTTGCGCACCATTGCTTCATCCGGCGCGATATATACACACTACACTTTGTCGTCGGTAACGTAGCTCTCGACCCACTGGATCGCGGGCCCAAGGTCTTTCAATACGCCGCAGGATTTTTAAGAAACGCCGGTTAGTTGGTCGGGCGTCAGGTTGCCGGCGCCAGGGATATCTCTTTCGATGAGGAATTTAGGCATGGGAGCTTTGTTGGAGACGACTTTAGTTCAGAACCGGAACTAGTAGAGCGCGCCGCCCGAAAGTCGGGTAAACGGGGCAGACGCCACCCTAAGCCGGCCGATCGTGGTCGCATGGGGAAATCGGACCGCTGCACCCGTCTTGAATCTCATACGCCGCGAGCCTGCACTGCTTTCCAAATTGCCTCCGAGGTCGCAGGTGAGGCCAGCGTCACCGGCCCGCCTGGCGCACCGAAGGCACTGACTGCATCGCGAATCGCCTCGCGCACCGAGATCGCGAGCATGAACGGAGGCTCGCCCACGGCTTTGCTACCGTGCACCGCGTTTGCGTTCACCGCGTCCGGCAAGAGGGTGACATTAAACTCCGCCGGCGCATCGCTGATCGCGGGAATTTGATAGGTGCTCGCACTATGGGTGAGCAATCGTCCCTGATCGTTCCATTTCAACTCCTCACTGGTGAGCCATCCCATGCCTTGAACAAATCCTCCTTCGATCTGACCGCGATCCACCCCGGGGTTCAACGAGTCGCCGACATCATGCACAATATCGACCCGGCGGGCACGGCTCATTCCCGTATAGCCATCGACCTCAACTTCACTCACGGCCGCTCCCGACGCGAAGTACGCAAACGGCCGACCCGAAGCGGTACTCCAATCCCAGTGAATTCCCGGAGTCGAATAATAACCCGTGGTTGAGAGACTCACCCGCTCGACATAGCACTGCGTCGCCACCTTGGCGAAGGCCACCCGCACCTCCGGTCGAGAGCGGGTTGAAACGAAGCCTTCCGCGAAAACCACCTCCGCCGCCCCCATCTCACTTGGCGGCAAATCCTTCGCGCCGAGCGCGGATGAGATGTCCACCCTCACCGGTACAGGCGACTCCCCGGCCGCCGCCGCCGTCAGCATCTTTGCCGCCACCGGGGCCATGCGCTGCCGCAAGGTCGCACACGCGACCCGCACGGCGGCACCATTCAGATCCGCCCCGGCGGATGCGGCCGTCGCGGAGGTGTTCGGCACCTTGTCCGTACTTGTCTTCATCATTCGGATACACGCCGCGGGCAGTCCGAGCTCCCGCATCGCGACTCCGAGGATCTTGGTGTGCAGCCCCTGCCCCATTTCCGTTCCACCGTGATTCACCTGGACGGTGCCATCTTGATAAATGTGCACGAGCGCCCCGCCTTGATTATAGTGGGTAAGCGTAAACGAGATTCCGAACTTCACCGGGGTGATCGCCAGTCCGCGTTTCACTCGCGCGTGCGCTGCATTCCACGTTGCGATCTCCGCCCGGCGTGCATCGAAGCCCGCCTTCTCCAGCACGCTTTTCCAAATGGTTTCAAGGCGGTTATCCCCAATGTCCTCACCATAATGCGTCCGATTGGTTTCGCCCGTGCCATGATACAGATTGCACTTCCGCACCTCCTCGGGCGGCAGACCAAGCGCGCGCGCCACGCGGTCCATGATCTCTTCGATCACGAGCATGCCCTGCGGTCCGCCGAAACCACGGAAAGCCGTGTTCGACGCAACATGCGTTTTCGCCGAGCGGCCCGTCACGCGGATCGCCGGTATATAATACGCGTTGTCGACGTGAAACATGGCACGCTCCAGCACCGGCTGCGAAAGATCAAGGGACCAACCACCGTTGGAAACCAGATCAACGTGTAGCCCGCGCAAGCGGCCATCCTCCGCGAAACCGACTTCAAACGTTGCGTGGAAGGGATGTCGCTTGCCGGTGAGCGTCATGTCTACATCGCGATCCCATTGCACGCGTACCGGCCGGCCCGTCTTCATCGCGGCGAGGGCGACGAGCGCCGCGGGCGTATTCCCCTGCGTTTCCTTGCCGCCGAAACCGCCGCCCATCCGCGGCGCCTGCACCACGATCTTGTGACGCGGCAGGTGCAACACTTCCGCCACGATCGCCTGGATCTCCGACGGATGCTGCGTGGACGAACTAATAAACACATCACCGTCATCACCGCACTCCGCCCAGGCGGCCTGCGTCTCCAAATAAAAATGCTCCTGCCCACCGAGCGAAAAGTCGCCGGTTAGCCGACGCGGCGCTGTCGCGATCGCCGTCGTCGCATCAGCGCGCTGCAGCGTCCGCGGCGGATTGTGAAAGCTCCCCTGCTCCACCGCTTCGGCGATCGTCAACACCGCCGGCCTGACCTCGTACTCCACTTCCACCAACGCCGCGGCCGTCCGGCAAATCGCCACCGACTCGCCCACCACCAGCGCCACCAGATGCCCGTGATAACGCACCTCCTCCGCCGCAAAGAGCGTCTCGTCGTGCCGCGACACGCCGACATTGTTTTCCCCCGGCACATCGTCCGCCGTCAACACCGCCACCACGCCCGGCAGCGTTCGCGCGGCCGTCGTATCGAGACGAACAATCCGCGCATGCGCGTGCGGCGCCATCACCGGCCAGACGTCGAGCATGGGACGACGCTGCGCCACATCATCCACATAAAGCGCGCCCCCGGTCACATGCCCGATCGCGCTCTCATGCCGCAGTTGCCGCGAGGGCTCGGCGACCGGCCACACTCCGCGCGGCGCAAACGTCGGCGATGCGTCCACCGCGAGACTGGTCTCCCCCGACACAAATTTCTGCCACAACGAAACGACCACCCCTTTCCGAAAGTCCGCACTCCCCCGCACGTCGTCAATCGGCTTGAACTCATCGCGGAGAATCCCGGCCACGACACCCGCGGCGGCCTCCATCGTCTTTCCTTCCAACGCGGCTTCCGCCCGCCGGGCTCGCAAAGGCAACGCCGCCACGCCTCCAAACGCCAGCCGCGCCCGTCGGATCAGGCCAGCCGCATCCGTATCCACACAAAACGCACCTGCGACAATGCTGATGTCCAATTCCCGCCGGTGTGAAACTTTCTGATACTCCGCCCGGCGCGTCAGTCCCGCGGCCCAGGCGGTTCGCGGCAGTACAATCTCGCGCATCACTTCATCGGGACGGAGCTGCGTTTGCCGGTAGCCCGTGAAAAAATCGTGGAGCGCGACCGTGCGCTCGCCGAGTGTCGAGGCGAGGACCACGCTCGCGTCGAACGCCAGCAGCAGTGGAGCAGTGTCGCCGATCGGCGAGGCCGTGATGAGGTTACCACCCAGCGTCGCGCGATTGCGAATCTGCCGTGAGGCAAACACCGCGAGCATCTTCGCCAAGGCCGGAAATTCTCCGGCGAGCGTCTCCTCCACCGCGGTCAAAGTCGCCGCGGCGCCAATCCGCCATTCGGTCGCCGTCGACGTGATCCGCGTCAACTCCGGCACGCCTTCCGTGGAAATGAGGATCGGAAATTTTTTGAACTTCTTGTTCAACTCGACGCCGATCTCGGTCGCGCCCGCCACCAACCGCGCCTCGGGATAGCGATTCCGT
>CAYVDZ010000638.1:2463-3722 GCA_964450575.1 uncultured Opitutus sp. | reverse complement strand
TCCCAATCGCTCGCCATGGGCCACCCAAAGCAGTGCGGGTGTCGGTTTTTCGCTTCTGTAACATGTAACAGGCAGACCCCGTCCGACCGGCACCGCCGACGCCATCACGTGCTGGATCGCACGGTGCAGCGGGCGGTGAAGGCGGCAGCGCAGGCCGCGGGGTTGGACAAACGCGTGACGCCGCATGTATTTCGCCATAGTTTCGCGACCCATTTGTTAGAAAGGGGAGTGGATATCCGGACCGTGCAGGATTTGCTGGGACACGAGAAAATCGAAACCACCCAAATCTATCTCCATGTGATGAAAAAGCCCGGCTTGGGTGTGCGCTCGCCGCTGGATTTCGAAGCATAGCGGAACCGGTGCGATCTCTTCGGAAGATGGGCCCCGAAAATATTCGGGCTAGCCGCGCGTCCCGCGTTCTCGTATCACGCGCCGGATGAAAGTGCTCGTAACCGGCGCCGCCGGTTTCATCGGCTACCATGTGGCAAGACGTCTCGCAGAAACCAAACGCTGCGAGGTGCTCGGCGTGGACATCCTCAGCGACTACTATGACGTCGCGCTCAAACGCGCCCGGCTCGAGCAGCTCACGGGCCTCGACACGTTTCGCTTTCTTCAGGCCGATTTCGCCGATGCGGAGAAATTCGCCGGCCTCGTCGCCCATTTCAAACCCGGGTACGTCGTCCACCTCGGCGCGCAACCGGGCGTGCGATTTAGCATGGAGCAGCCCGGCGCCTATACGCGCAATAACCTGGATGGCTTTGCCAGCGTGCTCGAAGCCTGCCGTCGCACGCCCCCCAAGCACCTCGTGTTTGCGTCCAGCAGCAGCGTTTACGGCGCGAATGCCAAAGCACCATTCCGCGAATCCGACAATACCGATCAACCGATCTCGTACTACGGCGCCACCAAGAAGGCGAATGAGCTGATGGCGCATAGCTACGCGCACAATCACGGCCTCAATCTCACCGGGCTTCGCTTCTTTACCGTATATGGACCTTGGGGCCGGCCCGACATGGCGCCGACGCTGTTCTCCCGCGCCATCTGCGAAGGAACGCCCCTGAAGCTGTTCAACGCCGGCAAGAATCTCCGCGACTTCACCTACATCGACGACATCGTCGACGGCGTCGTCAAAGTGCTCCTCTACCCGCCAGCCGAGCGGAGCAATCCGCCCGTGCGGATCTTTAATTTGGGCCACCATCGCCCGGTCGAGACCCTGCTTTTCGTGCAAATGCTCGAGGAGCTCCTCGGCCAAAAAGCCACGA
>CAYVDZ010000638.1:0-2453 GCA_964450575.1 uncultured Opitutus sp. | reverse complement strand
CGACCTCTTGCCCCCGCAACCCGGCGACATGTTCGAAACCTGCGCCGATCTTTCCCGGATCCAGGCAGCGATCGGCTTCACGCCCAAGGTGTCGCTGGAAGAAGGACTGAAGCGATTCGTCACGTGGTTTCGCGGCTACTATCAACTCTGACGAGGAGGCCCAGGCGGGATCGGAAGCACTCAATCCGGTGCGTGCTGGACCAACTCCTCTCCCTCCCCGAAACCTTGCCTTCGCTTGAAGTCGCCGCCGCCGCTCCCTCCCATCCGGTCGATCCCGTCCTTCCCTTTCTCCCCGGCTACTTTCGCCTTTCATGTCCGCGGAACCGCTCATGGGATTTCCCGAATTCTTTTTGTCTGACGACGCTGCGTCCGCCTGGCGACTTCCGTTATGACGTGGCCGGCCCTTGCGATCGGGATTGTCATTACGGTCACGCTCATCGGCGTCGCGGTCGGGCGTTATCCGGCGCTGAACATGAACCGTGCGACCATCGCATTGGTCGGCGCCACCTTTCTGATCGCCTTGGGAGCGCTCTCCCTCGAAGAGGCCTATGCCGCGGTGGATTGGAACACGATCCTGCTCCTCTTCGGCATGATGGTGCTGAACGTGAACCTGCGCCAAGCGGGCTTCTTCCACCTCGTGACGGCCAAGGTCCTGCGGTTTGCCCACACCCCTCGCCAGTTGCTCGCGCTCGTGATCGCGGTCTCCGGTGTGCTGTCGGCCGTGTTTCTCAACGACACCATCGTGCTCGTGTTCACGCCGCTCGTCCTCGACCTTGCCCAGAACCTGAAACGCAACCCGCTGCCGTATCTGGTCGCCCTCGTAACCTCCGCCAACATCGGCTCGGTCGCGACGATCACGGGCAACCCGCAGAACATGCTGGTGGGCGTTTCGTCCGGAATCGGTTTCCTTGAGTTCACCCAGGCGCTCGGGCCGCTCGCGGTCGTCGGGCTGGGCGTGGCCTGGCTCGTCATCATCGTGGTGTATCGAAATGATTTTCGGAGCGAGCGCCGCGCCGTCGTTCCGCTTGCCGGAGCTGTGGAGATAAAACTCCCACGTCTGCGGAAATCTCTTTTCGCCACGGCGGTCATGCTGGTGGCGCTGTTCTCCGGAACCCCCGTCCCGCTGGCGGCGGCTCTGGCCGCAGCGCTGCTCCTCATCACACGCCGCACTGATCCGGCGAGCGTTTTCCAGGAGATCGACTGGTCGCTGCTCGTCTTCTTTTGCGCGCTGTTTGTGGTCACAGGCGCGATCACGCACTCCGGCCTCGGCGAACACCTTTTTCGCATCCTCCAACCCTACGCGAATGGCGGGCCGGTCCCGCTCACCGGGGTTGCCGTGATCCTCAGCAATCTCGTTTCGAACGTTCCCGCGGTCATGCTCTTTCGTCCGATCATGCCGACCCTGGCCGCACCCACCGAAGCTTGGCTCACGCTGGCCATGGCGACCACCCTGGCCGGCAATCTCACTCTCATCGGGTCCGTGGCAAATCTCATCGTCGCCGAACTCGCGCGCAGCCGCGGCGTCCATCTTTCCTTCTCAGAATACCTCAAAGCCGGCACCCCCATCGCGATCCTCACACTGATAATCGGCGTCGCCTGGATGATGTTCTGAACCAGTCGTTGCGAGACCCTAAACCAACCCCGAGTGCTTCAATGGAAAGGCCATGAACACTCAAAAGCGTCATGGCGAGAGCGCAACGACGTAGCCCTGCTTCGCGCGCTACGCAGGACACAGCCATCCAGCTGGATCACCACACCCGGCGGAGCCGGCTTCGTGATGACAACCCGTGTGATCATTAGTTAGCCCGGAATTTCACGACTACTCGTAAACGTGCAGCGGACTGCAGTTCATCGGTCATTGCGAGACGTGCAGCGACGAAGCAAACCATCTGGCGGGGCAAGCCTCAGACCTTTAAACCACGGATTACTCGGATCGCACGGATCAATCCCCGGTCCAATGCCTTTATCCGTGTTATCCGTGCGATCCGTGGTTAACCAGGATTGAAATGAACTTCATCCGGCATTTTCCAGCGACTGTTAGATATCACCATCACGCAGAATGCACCTGCTTGAAAAACTTGACCTGTTCACATCACGTTGGGCCATTCAAGGGCTCTCCTTGGATTGCCGCGCCGTCGTTCCTCAGCTCGCAATGACAATTGGAGGCGTGAAATTTTCGGGTTAGCAGCAGCAGCAGAGCGTTGGAAACTGAACCATAGTTTGCTGAGAGAATGCCAAGGGCGTTCAGGCCCCCTCCTCCCCAAACTCAGGATCATCTCGCGGCTTGACGTGTCCAAGTGAACACGTCATCCCCGAATTTCGTTTGATCGGACCTTGATTCGCCCGGGGTCGCTTTCACTCTCCCACTCGACCCGCACGTTTCGCATCTCTCAATCCGCTTCCTCCATGTCCAAATCCGCCCCTGCTAAAGCCGACAAATCCGCCGCCAACGG
>CAYVDZ010000637.1:0-3732 GCA_964450575.1 uncultured Opitutus sp. | reverse complement strand
AGGATTTACTCGGGCTTTGCGTCAAAGATGACGAGGTTCCTTTTGCGTTCGATAAAAACCCGGACTGTTGGACGGAATTCCGGGAAACGTTTGGAGCCAAATTTCGGGTGAACCCGTCTGACATCAGAGTTGTCGGCAGCGGACGACACGGGATCAGTGCAAAGCCTGGCAAGAATCTTAAGACCTTCATCGACACCTCCGACATCGACGTGGTGGTCATCTCCGCGGCGCTCTTCGACAATCTTTGGCAGAAACTACTCGAGGCCGCCTATCCGCGAGAAGGCAACCTCCACTTACTCGCCGGCCATCTACGCGAATTGCAGAGCGAAGTCTATACGGGCTTTCTCACGCCGGCGGAGTTTCGATTCGATAGACTGAAATTCGGCGAGCACGCGGCACCCGTCTATGAATTCCGCGCTGACTGGTTTTCGGCCTTAAAGCGCGCCTCCAACCTCCCGATCCGACGGCACGAGAATATGGAGGCAAGAGTCTATCGGACTTGGGCCCATGCCGAGCGTTACCACCTTGATAGCATTGCTTCTCTCCAACGTTCCCTAAATAAGTAAAATAATGAAACACGTCTCCGAGCCCCAATCGATTTCCTGGTTTCAAGCGCAGTATAAAGCTGGAAAGCTCGCCTTGCGCCCCCCCTTCCAGCGCAAGCCGGTTTGGTCGGCTAAGCAACGGTGCGCTTTAATCGAATCGATCGTGCTAAATATCCCGATTCCGGAAATCTACGTTCAGGTTTCCGTTGATGACAACGGTGACCAAGATTTTGGCGTAGTCGACGGACAGCAGCGCCTGCGCACGATTCTTCAGTTTATCGGTATCGAGTCCGAAGACGATCGAGATGGTGATGACAACAACGGGTTTGCTCTCGACGAGCTTGCAAAGGCTTCCCCCCATTTCGATAAAGAGTTTTCCGACATTACTGGAGAGGCGCGGAAGAATTTCTTCTCCTATCAAATCTGCGTTCGATTTCTGCACACCGAGGACATCAAGCAAGTGGAGGACGTTTTCAAGCGCCTGAACAAATTCCTGCTGCCACTCAAGCCCCAGGAACTACGGAACGCTACTTACCATGGGGCTTTTTCCAAATTGTCAGAGAAGCTGGCGGACGATGAATACTGGGCCGTCAACCGGATAGTGAGCCCCGCCGCAATCCGCCGCATGGCTGATATCGAGATGATGAGCGACCTGTTGATTGGCCTGATACATGGCCCGCAGGGTGGTTCCTCAAAAATCATCGATGAATATTACAATACATATGAACCCGACGAGGACGAGTTCAAGGACCAGCCCAAAATCCGGAGCGCGTTCTCCGCCGCCCTTGAGTCGATCAAATTGCTTTTCCCCGATATCAACAAAGTGCCGCGCTGGGGCAACCGGGCTGATTTCTACAGCCTATTCATTGCGCTCGGTGCAGTGCACAAAGCAGGCAAGGAAATTCATCTGATCGCCTATAAGAAAATGCGGACACAATTGGTCGAATTAGCCGGGGCCGTGGATAGTCGCTTGGAAAAACCTAACGCAAATGTCCGCGAAGACGCCAAGGTGTATGCACGGGCCATTGAAAAGGGCACGAATGATCGCGCCCGACGCCAAGACCGCGATGACGTGCTCCGAAAAATTATCGATGAATTCGTGAAATAACGCTGACCTCAACTGTTATGGCCATTCCCACATGCGCGCTAGTGTTCCCGAGCTGGGCACCCGCACTGCCACATTACACGCAGATGGAATTGCCAAATTTCTAAACCCCTGTGTTTACCGCGAATCGTCGACTTGAAACTTCGCCAGTCGGGGCACAGCTTTTTTTGCCAAGTCGAAATACTCCACGTCTTTCTCCACGCCAATGCTAGCATAGCCAGCGGCCTCAGCCGCTGCTAGAGTGGAGCCGCCGCCGGCGAACGGATCTAGAATCACACCTTCTCCGAGCGGGAGCACGGCCCGCACGATTTGCCGCATGAATGCCTGCGGTTTTAGGCTTGGGTGCTTTGCGAGCGCGCGTTCGCTTGCGCGCGTCGGAGACGATTCGATCACATCGCCGAATGGACGTTCAGCAGAGGGTCGACGAAATCCGCCTGTTTTCCAACGTCGCAGATTGTCCTGGATGCGTCCGTCGGGTGTCTTCCGGAAAACCAGCCACGGCTCCCACATTGAGCGCGGCATCACGCTCACGTCCGAAAATTCCTCATGAGCATCTTTGGGCCGGTCGCCGCCCCGCATGGTCATTACCAAACGGATGACCTCCCCGCGACGTTCCAATCCCGCTTCCGCCATCGCGCTCGATACGATGTGCGACAGCAGAGGATTGGAGGCCACGAGCACGTTAGCTCCGGGCACGAGCTTGGGCAACAGCAGCCGAGTCCACTGCAGGAAAAACACCCGCAGCTCGGCGAGTTGCTCTTCCGTCAGCGTCGTGAAACGCGGCAACGGCGCGCGAATATGGCCGTCAAACGAAGGCGGAATCCGCCAGACTCCACCACGCCTCTCGCGCAGCTTGGTTTGTTGCTCGGACGTATACTCGTGCAAACCGTAGGGCGGATCGGTCACCACGGCGTGGATCGAGTGATCCTCGCGCTGCTCGATCCAATCGAAGCAGTTCGCGTTATGTAGCTCGCAACGTCCCGTCAGGAATGGTTCGCGCAGCTCCAGCAGCGGCCGGAATTCCCGCTGCGCGCTGCCATTGAAATGCTTCAATCCATAATGTCCGCGCTCCTCTCTCACGAACAGCTCGGGCGTATTGAGCCGAAGATAGGAGCGCACGGACGAACTCGGCGCGGTGCCGATCAACTGGCGGACTCCGTCCTCGATTTCCCGGACCGGCATGTTCCGTCCGCGCGAATTCAGCACGCTGACGATCGCGTTTCGCACCCTACCCGGAGGATTACGCTTAGCCTCTTTTGCCATGCGCCCATGCAGTCGACGTCGAGACGTCTTTGTCAACTGCACAGCGGTCTTGGTCGGAATTTTCCGCCCGTCCCCACCACACCGCCAGTAAATTGAGCTGCCGGGGCGCCGAACTCCACGCCAGGCAGGCCACCGGTCGCTCGCCGGCCATGACCAGAGACTTCAGGTGTTCGCCGAGCGGCCGGCTTTAGCCGAGATAATGATGATCAGCTGCGCGAAGAGCGTTTCGCCGGCGGCCCGCCGGACCAGCCGGACCAAGCCATCTGTGTCTGCCGTGAAGTGAAGCACGAGTCGCCGTTTTGGAACGGGTTTTACGGCTCGTTGCGGCCCCGTAGCGCCGCTTCATGGTCGTGCGGTTGCGGGTCGGAACAAGGTGTAGCTTCGGCAAGCGTGCGTAACTCCGGGGCGGGTTCCTGCTACGATGGGCGGAACCATGGCAAAGACATCAACGAGCTCACTGGGCGCGGCGTCCGCGGAACTGCAAACGCTGGCGCAACGCCTCAAGACTTGGCGGGCCACGCGACGACCCGGCCAGCGTATTCCTGAAGATCTCTGGCAAGCGGCGACGGACCTTGCGCGGATCCACGGTCTGAGTCGCACGACGACGGCGCTAAAGCTCAGTTACTACGACCTGCGGCGCCGACTCCAAGCCGGCGCCGCGGGTGACAACCGACGTGGTCGGCCGCCGGTGTTCGGAGAGGCAGGCGTGGCGCGACAGGTGCTCACGAGTCGGCACATTCGGAATGGGGACGGTCCGATGGGGTCGGGACGGTCCGATGGGGTCTGCCTGTTACATGTTACAACTCACCCAACGGCACC
>CAYVDZ010000636.1:305-3733 GCA_964450575.1 uncultured Opitutus sp. | reverse complement strand
GCCAGCTCCCCGGCTACAGCGCCGAAGGCCTCGCCGGCTTTCTCGAGCGCACGCTTTTCCCCTCCGCGTTCTTCGACCAGTTCGTGCTTTTCTCCCCATCCCCATGAGCCACGAAATCACCCCGTTTGCAGCCATCCGCCGGACGAACCTCGCCGCCAAGCGCGCCGATCCCGCCGCCGACACGACCGCGTTGGAGCGCGCGATCAACCGGCACGTTTACACCCTCTACGCCCTGACGCCCGACGAAATCAAACTCGTTGAAGCCTCCGCGGAAAGGCCCTGAGATGCCCGCCGACAAAACAAACCTGAAGCAAATCCTGCGCGCGGAGTGCCTGCCCGCGCTCACGGCCCGCGCCGCCTACTTCAGCCTGGCCGAGGTGCGGACTTGGTTGCAGAGCCGTTCGCTGGCCATCCCGCCGGGGCTGTTGCGTGAATACCTGTCGGAGTTCATGCGCACGGGTGTCGTTCACGATGCCGGCCGGGGCTGGTATTCCCGCCTCGCGCAGCCTTGCACGCTCAACCGCAAACCGATCGCCCGGTTGGTGCGGGAGCTGGCGCAGGCTTTTCCCCTGCTCGATTTTACCTGCTGGTCCACCGAACAGGTCGCCAGCTATGGCCATCACCTGCTCACGCGATTTGCCGCCTTCGTGCATACGGAGCGCGATGCGATGGAAAGCGTCGCGCACCGGCTGGGCGACCGCGGTTACGACGTCCACCTCAACCCGCTCGGCCCCGAGGCGTCGCGCTTCACCATTGGGGAGAGGACAGTGGTCATCCGCCCGCGAACCAAAACCCAACCGCACGAGAAACACACTCCGACGGTCGAGGGCCTGCTGGTGGAACTGTTCATCGAGCGGCGGGCGCTGCCGGTGCTGGATGCCGGCGAATATTTCCGGCTGTTCGATAATCTCGCCGGCCGCCACCGGATTTCCCTCGCCGCGCTGCTCGACTACGCCCGCGAACGCCGGCCGGCCGGGCTCGAGCTGGTCAGGCACATCAAAGCGGAGTTTATTAAAAATTCCGCCTAAATATGCCATAGACTGACCCCCGATGATCTTGCCGGAATGCTTTGCCCGCACCTGGGTTTTACAACACGCGGAAGGCCTCGGCTGCCGGAATTCGGTGATGCTGGAGAAGTCGATTGTCGCGCTCCAGATACTCGGTCATCTCGCAGAAAGCGGGCTGCCGTTTCAGTTCAAGGGCGGCACCAGCCTGCTCCTGCGGCTGAACCCCATCCGCCGGCTCTCCATCGATGTAGACATCGTCACGCAGGCGACGCCGGACGAGTTGCACGCCGTCCTCTCGCGCATCAGCCGGCTCGCGCCGCTCGCCGGCCACGAGCACGACGCAAAGCGCGACCGCGAACTGCCGCCGAAAAAGCACTACCGGATATTCTATCCGTCGGTCATCGAGCCCAAGACCGACCACGTGCTGCTCGACGTGCTGTTCGAGCGCGATGCGGCGCCACACTGCGAGCCGGTGCCTATCGCGACGCCGTTCATCGCCACGGAGCGCGAAGTCCGGGTGGCGGTGCCCACGGTCGAAGCGCTGCTCGGCGACAAGTTGAGCGCCTTCGCGCCGCGCACTATCGGCATCCTGCATCATCCCGAGCGGAAGACCGACATCGCCAAGCAACTCTTCGACGTCGCCGCGCTGTTCGATGCCGCGACCGATCTCGACGTGGCCGCAGCGGTATATGCCGTCGTCCATGCGCGCCAGCTCGTCTATCGAAACGCCGGCTACAGCCTGGCCGACACGCTCAACGACTCGATCGAAGCCGGCTTGTTCTACAGTCAGATCGACCTCCGGGGCGGCGTGGTGACGGAGCATGGGCAATTTCTCCAAGACGGCGTGCTCGGATTGCAAAATCACCTCGTGAACCCGCCGTTTCGTCGCGATGAGGCGCGGATCGCGACAGGCAAGGCCGCGTGTGCGGCGGCGTGGATTTTGCGCCGGCCGGCCGGCGCGTCGCTGGCGACGTTGCGGTTTCAGCCGGCCAATGCCGCTGCACTTCGAGATGCTCAGATCACGGCGCCGTGGTCACCGCTGAACCGGCTCAAAGGCGGCAACCCCGAGGCGTTTCATTACTGGCATCAGGCGCAGCGGATATTATCAGGATGACTTTGACCAAGGCCAAAAAAACGAGGCGCGCCCTTTCGGACGCGCCCTAAATTACTGTCCCACACATGGTGGTTGTAGCTGTGATTAAAGTCGGCGGATTCGGATAGAAGTAAAGCGGAGATTTATGCGTCACTGGTTGATCAAGTTCGCCCCTTTCCGCACCTCGTGGAGCGACATCGTCCGCGCCGGCACCTTCACGCTGCGCGGCGTCCGCAGCCCGGAAGCTCGCCGCCACCTCGCAGCCATGCGCATCGGCCACCCCGTCCTTTTCTATCAAAGCCAGCAAAGACAGGCCATCGTTGGAGTCATGGAGGTGACTCGTGAGGCTTATCCTGAACCTACGAGGAACGATCCGCAGTGGCTCACGTGCGATTTCACACCCGTCCAAAACTTCGCAAAGCCCGTCAGCCTTGCCGCCATCAAAGCCGATCACCGCTTCGCCTCACTCGCTCTCGTTCGCCAACCTCGTCTCGCCGTCATGCCGGTGCCAAAGGCAGCCTTTGAGCAAATCTCAACCTACTCCGACATTGCCTGACACGCCCATGAAAGCCATCGAACGCCAGCTCCCCGGCTACAGCGCCGAAGGCCTCGCCGGCTTTCTCGAGCGCACGCTCTTCTCCGCCTTCTTCGATCAGCCCGTGCGCGGCGTCTGCTTCGCCGCCGGCCCCGAGTCGCTCTCCCTCGCCCGCGACTTCGCCGGGGCCCACCTCGCCCTCGGCACGATCGTCCTTCACCTCGAGCCGATGGCCCCGGAGGAACTGCACACGCTGGCGCAGAGTTTTCTCCCACCGCAGGCCGAATTTTCCCGCGTCGCTTTCATTTTGCCCCACCTCGATCTCGCCGCTCCCGACCTGCAGACCCGGATCGCCGCCACCGTCTCCGCCACACCCGGAGCACTCTGGTTCCCTATCGTGAGCGATCACCGCCGACTGATCCCGGCGCTTCAGCTCCTGTCCGTCATCTACCTCGGCCTCAGCCCCCATGAGCAGATGCGCTTCCTCGCCGTGAGCGGCCACTTCTTGAGCATCGACGAAGGCAGTCTGCAACGGGCACCCCGCCCCGAAAGCTAACCCGGATTCATCCCCCTTTTCGTGAAAATTTTTCTTCCAGAGCGACCCTCGCCCAGACCGCAGCGCACGGCGCTCGCACGCGCTGTCTTCCTCTGTGGCCTCCGTGTCAGGGCTCCTCTTCCTCTGTGCTCCCTGCCTTGGTTGATTTTAGGCGAAAATTATTTTGCCTGAGGTCCCTTCCGTTTTTCTGCGCCCTGCCCTTTCCCACCGCCATGCACCACGTCCACCTCGACACAC
>CAYVDZ010000636.1:0-295 GCA_964450575.1 uncultured Opitutus sp. | reverse complement strand
ACACTCCCCTGGGAAGAACAGCACTCGCCCGCGAAAAAATTTCGCTCGTTCTGCCGCAACCTCTCCGTCGCCCTCGGCTGTCCGCGCAATGCCGGCCTCTCCCACGGCGGCCATCCCTTCGATCTTCAAATCCGCCGCGTCCCGCCCGGCGCCGCCATCTGCCCGTTTCACGCCCACCTCGCGCAGTGGGAATTTTTTCTGATCCGCTCCGGCACCGCCACACTCCGCGCCGGTGCCGAAACCCACTCCGCCCGCGCCGGTGATTTTTTCGTCCACCCGCCCGGCGAGCCTCACC
>CAYVDZ010000635.1:0-3735 GCA_964450575.1 uncultured Opitutus sp. | reverse complement strand
GGTCGATAGGCGTGGTGCGCCTCATCATTGAGCATAAGCACTTCACCCCGGCCGTAGAGATCGCGGAGCACGCGGCGGGCAAAGGCGTCGGCTCCTTCCTCGCCTTTCTGCACCACGGCGTAAGACGACCCGGCCTCGGCGTGTTCGCTCTCGGTGGCGAAGGCGTGCCAGTTGGTGACCATGACGCGGCCGACGGAGAGCAGGCCGCGCAGCGTGGCGGGCACGATGTCGAAGATCGCATAGTAGCTTTTCTCCGAGTCGCCGTCGGTGCGCAGCACTTGCAGGCGTTCGCGGACGGTGAGGTTGGGGCACGCCACCACCACGGCAGAGGGGAAACGGGTGTCGCCGGGCACGGCACCGCGATTGCAGAAGCTCCAGGCAACGAGCATGGCCATGACGACCGTCTTGCCAGAGCCGGTGGCCATCTTGCAGCCGTAGCGGGTGAGCGCCTTATCGGTGGCATCCCACGGCTGGTCGCACAGGCGGGGAAAAAACTCGTCGCTCATGCCGGCGGCCAGCGGCGGTTTATCGCCCTTGATCATCGCCGCATAGTCCAGCGGCGTAACTGCCTGATTGAACCGCGTGCGGCGTCCCGCAGCTAAAATCTCGTTGAGATAGATGAGCGTTTCGACCGCCTCCAACTGACAAAAGAAGAACCGGCGTTTGCGGTCTGCGCGCGTCCAATGAGCGAGAGCTTTTTGGTGACTTGGCTGGCGTTTTCGTAACCGCTTTCGCGCCATTTTTTCACGTCCGCGCGCAGCGCATTGACGAGCGGGAGAGGCTCGCTGCCATAGTCTCCGCCGATGCTTTCCAGTTCCGTCTGACCGGTGATGACGCGCTGGGTCGTCCAGAAATAGCGGGCATCGCGCCGACCGGATATTTTGTTGGCCTTGCCCGATTTGTCATAGGCCCAGTGGGCTTTGGGCACGACGTAGGGGCTGTTGATGATCGGCTCTTCGACCGGTGCTTGGATGGGCAACTCGGCGTCGGGGGAAATGGTGGATGCGCGGGCCATGACTAGAGTTTGGTGGATTTGTCTGGGCCAGCCTCGCCGCCCTTGAGGTAACGAGCGAAGTTTTGATCAAAATCGGAGAGATATTCCCGATCCTGCTTCACCCGGTATTTTCCGTATTCAACGTGCGCTTTGAGCACCGCCATTTCGTGAGAGATTTGACCGGCATTTTCCAAGACCTGTTGTTCGTTGAAATCGAGGAAGCGCCGGATTTGCCCCAACCAGTCGGCCATCGTCATCACCCTCTTGTTGAGTGCCCGCATCTCCGCGAAGTCGATGAACATGCCGACCAAGCGGTTGAGCTTATCTCCCTCTGCTTGGTTCAGGTAATTCTTGGCGATGGTGACATCACCCTTGTGCACCTTGCCGTGCGGCGCGTTTTTCCAAGTCGTCAGGCCCATGAACGGTTTTTCGGCATCGGCCCGGTCGTGGACGATCTCGGCCGCCGTCTTGCCGGTAGTCGCAAAGTGCAGGTGGTTCTGCACGACTTTGTAGAAAAGCTGCGTCTCCTCACTATCGCGACGGTAGTCGCTACTGCACTGCTCGAAAACATCGGCGATCTTCTGGTAGGCGCGGCGCTCGCTGGTGCGAATCTCCCGGATACGTTCCAGTAACTCATCGAAGTAATCCTGACCGAAGGCCCGTCCGTTTTTTAGTTGGGCGTCGTTGATAACGAAACCCTTGACCATGAACTCGCGTAGCGTGGTGGTGGCCCAGATGCGAAAGTGCGTAGCCTTGAGCGAATTGACCCGGTAGCCGACCGCGATCACGGCATCGAGGTTGTAGTATTGAACTCTATAGTTTTTACCGTCGGCCGCAGTTGTTTCCAAAATGGAAACAACTGCCGACTCCACCAGCTCCCCGCTCTCGAAGATGTTCTTGAGGTGCTTATTTACCGCAGGGATTTTCACCCCAAAAAGGTCAGCCATGACCTTTTGCGTCAGCCAAAAGTTATCCTGCGCGAAGAGGACGTTGACCGTCACCTTGCCATCCGCGCCCTGATAAAGGACGACGCGCGAGGGCTGCTGGTTGGGATCGGGCGCGGCCATACGATTACACCTCGCCTCCTTGTGGATACTTCCCGTCCAGCCGGTGCACGCGCATGACTTCGTTGCCGCGTGGGTCGATGACTTTTACCGCGACGCACTGGCGGGGGCCGGGGTGGAAGGGTAGGCTCTTGGTGCCGCTCAGCGCCTCGAAGGCACCCTCGGACACGCTCGTCTTGAGGGCGCGGGCGAGTTTGTCCCACGCGGTCTTGTCGGGGAAGAATGCCTGGCAGATGCAGAAGACTTTACCGTCGTAATCGGTGTCCAGGAACCACGCCGCGACTTTGCCGGCGCTGGTGGCTTGCAGGGTGTTGGCCACCGGGTCGTAGAGATCGACGCCGTCCATGTGGACGACGCATTCGCCCCCCGTGGGCTCCACACGGGTGCGGGGTTGGCCGAAAACGGTAAAAATCTGCTCCACCTTTTGGGTCTTCTTGAGGAGGTCTTTCATGCCCACGTCGGGCCGGATTTGCGCCATGTGCAGGCGCACTTCGGCGCGCGGCTCGTCGTTGTAGGCTTGGATGGTTTCCTGCGCGGTGGCGTCGAAGGAGAAGCCGGCGAAGACCACGTCGTCATAGCCCCGGCGGTGGGCGACGCGCAGGGCGTTGTCCACCTGGAAGCTGGTGACGCTGCCAAACTCCGGGCCGATGACGATGGCCACGCGGTGCGCTTTGGCGTCCTCGGCTTGGAACTCGCCCTCGGCGTGCAGAAAACTGCTCTCGATGGCGTCGAGCTGGGTGAACTTCACGTGTTTGTTGCCGGTGAAAGTGAGGCCGTCGTGCTTGAGCAATTCCAACATGCGCTCGATGTGCGAGGCGGCGTTGGTGACATCGCGCTCGGGCGCGGTGGTGGACTCGAAGGCTTCGAGTTCGCCGGGGGCACCGCCGATGGGGCCGGGGGCGGTGTCGTCGGCCTCGCCCTTGAGTGAGGTCTCGGGCGGGCGCATGGACTCGACGGTGAACGGGCCGGCGACGCGGGCGACGCCGCGCACGGACTCGGGCTGGTCAACCAACTCTTCCTGCTCGGCGTTGGCGGAGATAGCGGCATTGACCTCGTCCATCTTGGCCCGCCACGCGGTGCGATAGGCAGCAAGCGCGGTGGCGAACGGCGCGGGCCAATCGGGATCGGAGTCGAAGGGGACTTCCCAATCGCGCCAGGCGGCGGTCGGTGGGATGGCGGCTCGGTAGGACTCGACCTGCTTGGGGGTGATCTTCTTGCCGGGCTGGATGAGCGTCTTGTCGGTGCCGGGGAAGAGGCAACGACGGTAATCGGCATCCGTGACGGCGTTGGCCCCGTCGGCGACGTGTTTGGCGAGGAGCTTGGCGACCAGCTTTTGGCTCAGGGCGGTCGCGGTCGGCCCAAAGATGGCGGCGAGCGCGGCGTTCAAGTCCGCCAAGCGGGCGACAAGGATAGGTTCGTGCCGGGCGAAGATAGGATCGAGACCCTTGTTCTGCGCGATGCTCTTGAGCGTGATGTGGGGGACTGTCTTGTAATAAAATCCGTGGGCCGGGTTTTGCGGTGCGCTCGGATCTATTCCCGCCACTGGGTCTTTGGTTTTGTAGGTATCGAAGCAGGCGGTGAGTAGGCGCTGGCGGGCGATGGCCACGGCCACCCGCGAGCTGTCGATGGTGATCCAGCGGCGACCCCATTGCTCGGCGACGTAGGCGGTAGTGCCGC
>CAYVDZ010000634.1:1449-3736 GCA_964450575.1 uncultured Opitutus sp. | reverse complement strand
CCACTGCCCCGGCCCAACACCCTGCTCATCGACAGCGAACAGCTCGAATCCGGCGAGGCGCTGGACGAAAACTTCCGAAGCATGGCTGCGGACGAGATCGAGCGTTTCCGCCGCGAGATCCTGGAGCGCGGCGGCAAGCTGGCCGCCGACCTGCAGGGCGGCAAGGAGCTCGACGACGTGACGCTCCTGCGCGAAGTCATGAACACCGTCGGCAAGCACGGTCAGCTTGGCGGCTCGATCCGGTGTGTGGTGTCGGTGTCCATGCTTACCGAAGGCTGGGACGCCAATACCGTGACCCATGTGCTTGGCGTGCGGGCTTTCGGGACACAGCTTCTATGCGAACAGGTCATCGGTCGCGCGCTGCGCCGCCAGTCGTATGACCTGAACGAAGACAACCTCTTCAATGTCGAGTATGCGGACGTGCTTGGCATTCCCTTCGACTTCAACGCCAAGCCCGTGGTTGCGCCGCCTCAGCCGCCGCGCGAGACCATCCACGTCAAGGCCGTGCGGCCCGATCGCGATGCACTGGAAATCCGCTTTCCGCGCGTCGAAGGCTATCGCGTCGAGCTGCCCGAGGAGCGGCTCACCGCGGTGTTCAATGACGAGTCAGAGCTTGTGCTGACCCCGGACCTGGTAGGCCCGACCATCACCAAGAACTCGGGGATCATTGGAGAGAGCGTCGATCTGAGCCTGACGCACCTGGATAACGTCCGGCCCTCGACCTTGCTGTTCCATCTCACCCATCGTCTTCTTTACACCAAGTGGCGCGATCCCGGCGAGGCGCCGAAGCTGCACTTGTTTGGGCAGCTAAAGCGGGTGACCAAGCAGTGGTTGGAGACCTGTCTCGTGTGCAAGGGCGGCACCTATCCCGCACAGCTCATGTACCAGGAGCTGGCCGACATGGCGTGTGAACGCATCACCAAGGGGATTACCGCCGCGTTCTCCGACAAACGCCCGATCAAGGCGGTGCTTGACCCCTACAACCCCACCGGTTCAACCAGGCACGTCAGCTTCAATACGTCGAGGCTGCTGCGTTGGCAGACCGACGCGGCGCGCTGCCATATCAACTGGGTGGTGCTGGACAGCGACTGGGAGGGCGAGTTCTGCCGCGTCGCGGAGGCGCATCCGCGCGTGCGGGCCTACGTGAAAAACCACAATTTAGGGCTGGAGGTGCCGTATCGCTATGGGTCAGAGACGCGCCGCTATCTGCCCGACTTCATCGTGCGCGTGGACGATGGCCATGGCGAGGAAGACCTTCTCAACCTGATCGTGGAGATCAAGGGCTATCGGCGCGAGGACGCCAAGGAAAAGAAGGCGACGATGGACAGCTACTGGGTTCCGGGCGTGAACCACCTGGGCACGCACGGGCGGTGGGCGTTCGCTGAATTCACCGAGGTGTACCAGATCGAGTCGGATTTCGCGAAAAAGATCGAAGCCGAATTCAATAAGATGATCCAGTCTGCCGCGGACCCCCTGGCAATCACGGCGTAGCTCTAATGCCCACAACCCGGCTTAGGATTTTCGTCAGCAGCGTACAGACGGAGTTTGAGCAGATTCGTCGTGACCTGAAGGCGTTTCTGCTAGGCGACGCCGTGCTGCGCCGGTTCGTTGCCGAGGTCTTTCTGTTCGAGGAAATTCCGGCCGCGGACCGCCGCGCCGATCGGGTCTATCTGGAGGAGGTCGAACGCTGCGATATCTATCTCGGCATCTTCGGTTATGGCTACGGCTTCGAGGGCCAGGGCGGCGTGTCCCCGACTGAACGGGAATTCGACCACGCAACGCGTTGCGGGAAGACCCGGCTCGTGTATGTCTGGGGAATGGACGACAAAAAGCGCGCTCCCAAAATGCGGGAGCTGGTGCGCAAGGCCAGCAGCGAATTGATTCGCCGCCGCGTCCAGGACGTGAGCGCGCTGACGAGCGAGGTCTACGCCAGCCTGGTGGATCACCTGGACCGGCTGGGTGCGCTGCGGACATTGCCCTTCGACGCCGCCGCATGCGACAAGGCCACGCTTTCGAATCTCTCGCGCAAGCGCATCGATTGGTTCCTTGAGACGGCGCGCCGCGAGCGCGGTTTTCCCTTGAAGGCGAAGACGGCGACACAGGCGCTGCTGACCCACCTCAACCTTCTCGAGAACGGGAAACCGACCAACGCCGCCGTGCTTCTCTTCAGCGCCAATCCGCAGCGCTTTCATCGCTCGGCCGAGACCAAGTGCATCCACTGCCACGGCACGCAATATCTCCGCCCGTTCGCGTCGATGCAAATCTATTCAGGTGATCTGTTCGAACA
>CAYVDZ010000634.1:0-1439 GCA_964450575.1 uncultured Opitutus sp. | reverse complement strand
AACAGGCGGATCAGGCGCGCGATTTCGTGCTCGGAAAGATTAACCGCGCCATCGGCACCCGTGTTTCGGAGAACCGGGCGCCGGCCACCTACGAGCTGCCGCCGGATGCGATCGGCGAGGCCATCATCAACGCCATCGCGCACCGCGATTACCACAGCAACGCCTCGGTCGAGGTGCGCCTGTTCGCCGACCGGCTCGAAATCTGGAATCCCGGGACCCTTCCCGGAACGCTGACGCTCGACGATCTGCGTCACGCCCATCCGTCGGTGCCGAACAATCCGCTTATCGCCGAGTCGCTTTATCTGGCCCGCTATATCGAGAAGGCCGGCTCGGGTACCGAGCGCATGATCGAGCTTTGCCGTGAAGCCGGTTTGGCCGAGCCCGATTTCGAACTTCGCGCCGGCTCGTTCGTCATTACGCTCTGGCGCGACTGGTTGACGGGTGAAGTGCTGACCGGATTGCGCCTGAACGAACGGCAGATACAGGCGGTGGCCTATGTCAAGAATGCGGCGCGTATTTCCAACGCCGAATACCAACAATTGACCGGCACCGCCCGGAAGACGGCCGCCCGTGACCTGGATGAACTGGTTGCGAAAGAGGTATTCACGCGTGTCGGAGAAAAGCGTGGAACTCACTACGTCCTAGCAGAAAAAAAATGAGCCATTTATGGGACATATGGATCTGCCGCCCAGCGCGGGGCAGATCGGCCTTCTGTTCGAATTGGGACATTTATGGGACATATGGGACATTGCGAGCCCACGAAACGGCTCACAAACGGCTCAAACGGCTCATTTCTGCTCGGGACTGGAGTGGGGACGGAATGGGGACATTCATGAGAAATTTCCGGTAACACGCATAACCATGGCAAAAAAATCCTCTCCCAAGACCGTTGACGCTCTCAAGCACGATGAGGCCAAGCGGAAAAACATTCCGACTGCGGAATATCAGTCCGTCCTGCAGAAAAACGAGCAGGACCCGGTGCGTGTGGCCTACGAGCGCCGCAATCGCGACCTCGATCCGCAACTGGTTTGGCGCGGGAAAGACGAGCAGGACTGGTCGGACCTGGTGGTGTCTGCGCCGCCTTTGTACATCCAGGAAAAGGTGCATCCCAAGGCGCTGATCGACGATCTGCTGCGGGAGACCAAGGAGAGGCAGCACGAGGCGGGGGAGAGCACGCCGGACCTGTTTGCCGATTTCAACGGGATTCCTAAAGGCGCCGACAAGACCGAGTTCTACCAGCACGACCAGAACTGGTCGAACCGGATGATTCTTGGGGATTCGTTGCAGGTGATGGCTTCGCTGGCAGAGCGGGAAGGGTTGCGGGGGCAGGTGCAGTGCATCTATTTCGATCCGCCTTATGGGATCAAATTCAATTCGAATTTTCAGTGGTCGACTACCAGCCGGGATGTGAAGGACGGGAATGCGGGGCACATCACGCG
>CAYVDZ010000633.1:0-3739 GCA_964450575.1 uncultured Opitutus sp. | reverse complement strand
CCTTGGACCTCGGGCGGAATCCCCGGGCCGTTGTCCGCCACATCGATGATGACTTCGTAGCCCGAAAGACGCAGCGTCACCGTGACGCGGGGCGCCGCCGTGCGTTTGTCGCGCAGCACTTCGCAGGCGTTCTTGACGAGATTGATCAGTGCGCGCTGCAGCTTCGGCGCATCGGCCAGGATCACCGCGTCGGCCGGGATGTTGATTTCCAGTTCGACCACGCCGGCGGCGAAGAGATGGCGCGTCTTCTCGCGCAATTGGCGGCCCAACTCCGACAGGGCGATCGAGCTGCGATCGATCTTGGTTTTGCGGGTGAAGTCCAGCACGTCGTTGACGATGCCCATCGCGTCGCGGCTGGACTCGCGCACGAGTGGAATGAGCTCCCGCACCTCGGCCGTGTCGTTCTTCGCGACCGCCTCATCCACCAGGTCGCATACGCTCTCAATATTGCCGACCGGGTTGCGCAGATCGTGCACGATGGTTGCGAGCGCACCGCCGAGCGCCGTGAGTTTTTCGGAGCGCAGCATCGCCTCCTGCAGACGGGCGTTTTCCAGCGCCTGGCCGGCACTCGCGAGAAACAGCTTTAACAGGTAGACTTTTTCCGTGTTGAAGGCGCTGGCCTTGTTCAAAAGCGCGGCGATGTGGAACGATTCGAGGTGCATGATCGCCACGTTTTCGCGCAGCGTGACACCGCCCTTTGGATCGCAGCCCGCGAAGGAGCCCACGAGGCTGAGCACGGGCCCAGCCTCCTGTGGCTGCCGCCAATTCCCGACCCCGAACAGCGGCTCGAAACTGCCGCCGGGCGCGGTGCGACCGATTAAGGCGGTATCCGTGCCCACGAGTTGCACGACCTGGCCGAGTATATTGCCGAGGAGCACACTCATCTCCTGCTCGCCCGCGCGCAACTGGCCGATCACCTCGATGAGCAGCTCCAATCCGCGCACCTTGTGCCAGTCGTGCACGCCCTTGGTGGCGAGCTGGCGAAGTTCCTCGGGCGCGAAGGGCTTGCAGCGATAACCCACGTTAGCGCCGGCCTTCTCAACCAATTCGTCCACCGAATGATCGCTGTAGGCAGTGACAAAGACGACCTCCGCCCGGGTATCGATTTCGCGAATATGCTGCACGGTGCGCAAGCCGTCCCAGCCCGGCATGCGCATATCGAGGAAGATCACGGCATACGGGCGGCCCGCCGCCACGGCGGCCTGCACTTTCGCGAAGCCGTCCTGACCGGTGGCGGCCTCATCGATCTGGAACTCCAACGGCGCGGCCGCAGGCCCGGTGGCCACTGCTGCCGGCGCGGACGGCTCGTCGTCGTCGAACAGCGCGGCGGCCGCGGCGGCGAGACCCGCGTCGGGCCGCGCGGGCGGACGCAGCGATTCGCGAATGCTGTCGCGCACGATCTCCTCGTCGTCCACGACGAGGATGCGGGTGTTGGTGGAGGTCATGGAACGGCAGGGTCGGAAGGTTGGCGGAGCGAAAGCTGAATGGTGCAGACCGCACCCAGACCGGGTCCGGGACTGCGCAAGGTGAACGCGCCGTGATGCGAGGCAATGATTTGCGCCGAGGCATGGAGGCCCACGCCCGAGCCGGCGGTCTTGGTCGTCTGGCCGCGCGTAATCGCGAGCAGGCCGTCGGGCGCCGCGAAACCGCAGGCATTGTCCGTGAAAACGATTTCCAGTTTGTCGCCGGGCACCGTTTGCACGGCGATGCGGAGTGAACGTCCGGGACCGTTCTCCATGGTATCGAACGCTTCGGCGACATTCTTGAGCGCGTTGACGAACACCTGAATCAGACGCGTGCGATCCACCTCGATCCGGGGGAGGTTCGACGCGTAGTCGAGCACGAGGGCCACGCCACGTTTTTCGAGCGCCGCCCGCTGAATCGCAACAGCATCGTCCAGCAGTTCGGTGACGGCGAACGTGCCGCGCGCCGCGCCGGCTCCGCCGCGAATGAACTGGCGCTGGATGTTGATAATCTGCTGCACATGCGCGATGGCGGTGGCGTAGAAAGTAATCGCGTCGCGCCACTGTTCCGCGCGCGCTTTCAGGCGGGTGGTGACGGTGTCGGCGAAACTAAGCAGCGCGCCCGTCTTGTCCGCCCCGAGCGCCGGCTCAAGCAGGGCGCGGCGCTGGCGGAGAAAACCCGCGAGCTTGGCGAGCTGTTCCAGCTCCTCCCAGGCTGGGGTGGCGTTGAGCACCGCGGTGCGCGTGCCGATGCCGGTGATGCCGTTGCCGATGTCATGCAGCACGCTCGTCAGCACCTCGACGCGGCCCTCCTGCACCGCCTGAACCTGAAGCGCTTCGAGCGTGATCGCTTCGTTGAGCACGACTTGGGTGACGTCGCTCACCACCGCCATGTAAGTGTCGCCTTCCACGCGGAGCAGGTTGAGCGAGTAGTACCGCTCGGCGCCGCCTACCCTGACCCGCAGCTGCCGGTCCTGCACGAGTTTGCCGGAATCCGCGGTGGAGGTAGCGACGACTTGCGCCAGATCGGGCGCCACCGAGGCCAGCACGTGAAAAAGATTTTCCATCTGCCCGTCATGGGCCAGGGGCATGAGGAGCTGCACGGCGAGCGCGTTCATCATGCGCACTTCGCCGGAGGCGGACACATCGGCGAGGCCGACCGGGCACAAATAAAGAAAACGCAGCAGTCTTTCAGATTCCTCGGCGGCCTGGCGCGGATCGGTCATGAGCCCGAACGTCAGACTTTCACCACCGCGAGGTATTGCTCGACGGCACCGGCCCGCTTCAGCAAGCGAAGGCGCACCTTGGTCGGTTTCATTTTGTAGGTGAAGACATAGTCCAGCATCGCATCGAGAGCTTCGGATGCCTGGTAGCGCTCGGCGACCATGAAATTATTGGTGCAGGGTGCGACTTGGGTGAAGAAATTCTTCCCGACCACGCTCTCGGGCGAGAGACCGGAGAGACGGGACTCATAGACGTTGTAGGCCAGCACCGCACCGTCGCCCTTCATCCGCACGACTCCGAAATCAGCGGCGTCAAGCGCGCCAGTGGTCGCGTTTTCCAATTCGGTGAGCAAGTTCGGGTGATCGAAGTTCATTATGTTTTTCCTTTAGTAGATGCAGACGGGGCACTGAATGAAATTCCACGCCAGTGCGCCTAGCAACGAATTATTGATCATGCCACTCGACCCGATTCGCGAACTCCCACGGCGGGCCAATCCGTGGCGGGCCATCATTCGCCAAGCGTTGTGCGAGACACCCGGCCTCGTCTGGGTTTTCCCTGCGGCGGCCGTGCCCGCGGCCACACTCTGGCGCGGGATGCGAGGCTGGGTCGAATGCCTGCGCGAGTTGCGCATCGAGCCCGGCGATCGACTGGTGCTTTCGGGCACGCCAGATTTTGGCTGGGTCGGCGCAGCCTTCGCGGCGCTCTGGCTGGAGACGACACTGGTGTTGCCGCCGGCGGGCGAGGAACCGGGAGCGACCGCGGACTTGCTCGATGCGCGGTTAGTGATCGGGCCCGGCGGGCAAATCGATTGGGACGAACACGGCCAGCCGAAGGTGCGTGCGCCCGTGCGACTCACGCGAGGACTCGCGCGCCCCGAAGTCCGGTTTCTCCTGCGCACCAGTGGCACCGGCGGCGAGGCGCGCTGGTTGGCCCTGTCGGATGCGAACGTCCTCGCGGTGCTCGCTTCGCATCTCCCCGTGCTGGGGCTCAACCGCACGCACCGACTGCTCTCCACATTGCCGTGGAGTCATGCCTTTGGCCTCGTCTTGGAA
>CAYVDZ010000632.1:3267-3740 GCA_964450575.1 uncultured Opitutus sp. | reverse complement strand
ATTCATAGCAACTGAACCAGTGCAAAGCGCAAAGTTTGACCCCTTTGATCGATACGGACTCGGACTAACTGACCTGACTTGGGGGCTGGATAGACGGACACGACCATTGACGCCAACGGTCTGAGGTTCAGGACAAAACACCGCGAGGATTTTCCTTGGGAGGGGGGCTCAAGATTCTATCGCGGGGCGTCAGGATAACCACTGTGCTTGAACCCTAGATGGAATGAATGAGGTCCGTTTTTTCGGCCTGACCTTTTCGTGCGGTCCGTTTCACATCGGCCCCCGGCCCGAGGTGCTGAGGTTGCGCGCTGCATCCCCGCCGTTCGGTCACACTGCGCGTTTCATGACCTGACCCCAATTTCCGCTTTGCTAGAGTCGATGTGAGAACAAATACTTCGTCTCAAACCCAAATCCTCTCCGTGCCGTCCCGCCAAACATCGGTTGGTCCCAAGATGAGACGGAGCCCTACACCC
>CAYVDZ010000632.1:0-3257 GCA_964450575.1 uncultured Opitutus sp. | reverse complement strand
AAATTCGGTGCTTGGCTCGCCCTCCTTCGCAAATTTTCCCGTTTCGCGCCGAAATCCGCCGATCGTGGTTGGTAAGCTGAAACGCCGGCCGTTTAGTTAGGCTTTCGCCACCGGGACTTCCAGCGGTTGCGCCTTTGCGGTATGCGGAAACTTATCCCGCGTGCTGTCGACGAAACCCCGCCGGCGGAATGCGGCTTCCATCCACGTCCCACAGTGCAGAAGGAAACGACGGCTGTTTTTGTTTTTGGTCACCGAGCCCCGGTCCGTCACATTAGGGCAACCTCAAGCCGACCTTTATGATAGGGCAAAGGTCAGGCTATTCTTTAGCGAACATTGACCACTTTTCTTGATATTTCGGTCCGGAGGAGTCGGGTGGATTGGTGGGCAGTCCGACCTGCACTGTTAGCGGAATGGGAAAGTCTACACCAATGATCGCAGCCTCGCCGGGAGCAAGGGTGGGAAGAAACGCAGCCGCAGACCGATCGATATCACCCGAGGCCTTTTCAACAACTTCCCGGTCGCGGTCGTTGGTCAGCCGGTGCACGATTAGGGTGCCCATTTGGCTCAGCACTCCTTCAGGAATATCACGCGGCCTTTGCGTCGCGATGCACAGTGTTAGCCAATGTTTACGTCCCTCCTTGGCGATCAATTCGAACGCATCAAGCGCCTGGCTGGCCCCTTCTTCACCGATGCGCTTGTTTAAGAAGTGATGGGCCTCATCAAGGACGGCCACCACGGGTTTGGCACCGGTGAACTTGCCCCCTCGGGCCTGTTCCATCAGGTAGCGAGCGATCGCGTTCGCGACAATTTCACGAGTAAAGAATGAAAAGGCGACATGCTTGAGTGAAATGCGCAGCAAGCGCTGCGCCGGGTCGGCCAAGAAGCTGGCGATTTCTTCGAATACTGATTTTCCCGAGGGGTGAAAAATGCACTCCAGCTCCTTGGCCGCGCACATACTCTCGATTCGGCCGATAAGGGAGACCACATAACCCCGGGCCTGCTCGTCGTAGGGCCCCCACTGAGTATAATCGGGAAGTCCGTTTGCCCAGATGTTCGGCTTCACGCATTCCTCGTCCAGCTGGCGGGCCAAGTGTTTGATGTCAAAACTTGCCTTGGGTGATTCGAGTTCCGCGATGTATTTGTTGCAGAGCGCTTCGAACGGGGCTTTCGCCTTATTCGCCTTGGGGACGAAGCCCTCGGGACATTTTCCAGGCACCAATTTCGCGAGCTTTAGGCTCTTGATAGCGTGGCGAAGCTTGGGCGCCTGGCTCTGGGCGCTGGGATTGAACAATACGAACAAATCCGATTCGGTCAGTTCGGAGTAGGGTAACGAAACCACGGCGGTTCCGTTACCTGTCGGTCCCCCGAGTTGCACATGGACGGCTCCATCGAGCTTATAGTATTCTCCCGTCGCATCGAACAGGATCACTTTACTTTCAGATCGCATGGTTTGTTCCATCAGCCGGGCCAGTGTATAGCTCTTACCGCCACCCGTGCTCCCGAGAATCGCGCAGTGCCGGCCAAAAAGTTTTTCAGGAGTGATGGACACCGGCACGTTGTCGCCGTCCGGCAGCGAACCCAGTTGGACCAGAATATCGCGGAGTTCGTTCGGCTTTCGGCTGGATTCCGCCAGCCACTTGACCAAGTGGTGGTGAGCCGCGAACACCCGACTGCCCAGATTCGGATAGGTCGCAATGCCTCCGACCACTTCCGACCGGTCAGTATAGAACGTAGTCAGTAGTTGAACCGTCGCGATCGGATGCACTTCCGGCCGTCGCTTGGACGCCTCGTCCACAGCCAGTCGCTCTCGTTCTGGAAGCCGCACTTGCGTGATGCGGCCAAAAATCCCCGCTTCGCCGCATTCGATGACCACGAATTCACCGACTCGGCCGCCCCAGAATCGATGCCCATGCAGCCACTTTCCCTCACTGGCTGCATCCTTGCGCAAATTAACGATGCCAACCGTGGGTCCGATTTCCGAAAGCGTGCCGATTAGTCTTTCAGGATCGAACGCATAAGGGAGTCCGCTCATGACTTGGCCACCGGCTTGGCAAACCGTTCAAAATGGGCTTCGCTATCGGAGCGGGTTACTAAGTCGGGCAGCAGTGTGACGAATTTCTCAAAACCGGTCTCCAGCAGAGAGAGGCGGGAGTCGCCCTGTTTGACGAGTTCGTTCATTCGTTTGATCGTGGCGTTGTCCTTTTTTTCAATACTGGGGTCAACGAGGAGCACCCGGAGGTTTATATTGCTTGCCAAAGCCATGGACAGGGGCTGGACGATATGACGGTCGTTACAGCCGAACCCCACCACGATCAACCCGGTGTTCGGTTCCCGGATCGCCGTCTGGAAACGGGACATCATTTCCAGGAACGGCTGCTCATATGAGCTTTCGAATTTCGAATCGCGAGGATAGATAATGCATGGTTTTTTGGTTGTTGGATCGCGCAACGTTTGTTCGCCAGTTTGCGTCCAATGGAGCGAGCCATGAAGTTTATAAAGGTGGTAAACGTTCGTTAGATACTCCGGTAATTCCCGGTCCGCGCCCCGTTTGACGTAGTCGTAGTCGTAATACATGCCGTCGAACACATGAGGCGCGACCGGCGAGAATCCGTCGATGGCAATGAAGCGCGTTCGAGCGGCTGCTTCCTCAAGGCAGAGGTCATAATTCGTCGTGAACACCTTGAGTCTAGGTTTGGTCGTTGGGCGGCGGCCGAGTTTCCGGAGAAAGGTTTCATGAATGCCCAAATCGGTGTCCGGCTGAATGAAATTCACCAAGCGGACGATCTCAGCCTCCGTCTGCTCGGTAAATGTCTTAACTTCAGGGTCGCCGTTCAAGCGGTGAGCCAGCAGGCAGCGAGAAAGCAAGAGTTCGATGTTTTTACCATTTGCGGCGATGTCGTATTTCACCGCTTGGATGACCGCAGCGAATCCTGCCCCGGCCTTGGCTTCAGCCGCAGTCCAGAGACCATCCATAGTGGGGGCCGACGCATTGCCTTTCACACAGAGCGACGTCCCGAGGCCGCAAAGCACAACAAGGTTTTGTGAGAGCAGCAATTCACTCAGTTCCCGGCGTAGGATCGTGGTGGTTTCGGCCGTCCCATCAGGGGTGGTAAGATTTGCACTGAGGTCGGACCACTGTCCTTTGGTTCCGGCGGAACAATAGCGTTCAGCTGGCGGGGGAGGAGTTGGCATGGCGCTTAGTCGCTGCGATGGTGGGTGGGGCGAAAAAGGCCGAGCGTCGAATCGCTGCTACGCTT
>CAYVDZ010000631.1:0-3748 GCA_964450575.1 uncultured Opitutus sp. | reverse complement strand
CCCCCCCGCTCATGGTCCCTGGTGGCGCACGCTCACGCGTGAGCACTGGTTCGTATTTAGCATCGCCTCTTTGGCGTGGCTCTTCGACTGCATGGACCAGCAATTTTTTAATCTGGCCCGCGATGCTGCCATGGAGCAGCTGTTGGGGGACAAAGCCCAGGCGCGGATCTATGCCCCGTATACGACCTCGGTTTTCCTGCTCGGATGGGCGGCGGGCGGGTTGTTTTTCGGCTCGTTGGGAGACCGGTTCGGTCGTGCCCGGATTCTGACGCTTTCCGTGCTCATTTATTCCGTCTGCACCGGGTTGAGTGCGCTCTCCACCGGGTTCGTGGACTTCTGTGTTTACCGCTTCCTGACGGGCTTGGGCGTGGGTGGTGTCTTTGGTTTGGCGGTTGCGCTGGTCGCTGACACCGTGCCGGATCGGGCGCGGGCGCCGGCGTTGGGGCTGCTGCAATCCTTGTCGAGCATCGGCAACATCAGTGCGGGCCTGATTGGAATGGCCATCGGCCTGCTGGCCGCGCGTGAGTTGCTGCCGGCGGGGCTCAAGTCGTGGCAAATGATGTTTATCGTCGGTGCCGCTCCGGCGTTCCTGTGCGTCTTCATTCTGGGGCGACTGAAGGAGCCGCAGCGGTGGGTGGACGCGAAAGCGGCGGGGGCCAAGACCGGCGTAAAGTTTGGTTCCTACAGTACCCTCTTAACGCATCCGCGCTGGCGGCGGCATGCCTGGCTGGGCTTGTTGTTGTGCAGCGCCGGGATCATCGGCCTCTGGGGCATCGGCAACTTCCATCCCACCATCGTGCGCTCGATCGTGGAAGAGCATTTGGCGTCCAAGAATCTGAGTCCGGATGCGCTCGGCAGCGAGAAGGCCTATTGGAGCTCGATGGCGCTGCTGTTGCAGAATGTGGGTGCATTTTTCGGCATGACCGCCATGGCGCGGGTGGCGCAGGTGAAAGGCCGGAAGTTTGCGTTCGCGCTCGCGCTTTTTCTCTCGTTTGCAAGCACCGTGCTGGTTTTCAGCAGCCTGCGCAAGTTTCAGCCAGATCTTCTGGATGATCCCGCTGATGGGCTTTGGGCAACCGTCGTGTTCGCGGTTTACGCGATTTACCTGCCGGAGTTATTCCCGACCAGCCTGCGCAGTACCGGGACGAGCTTCTGCTATAACTTTGGCCGGGTCGCGGCGGCGACGGCGCCTTTCACGATTGGCCAGATCACCCGGAGTCTGGGGGGGAACCTCGAAGGCTTCCGCACGGCGGGATTATGGGTCAGCGGCGTGCTGCTATCGGGGATTTTGGTGCTGCCATTTCTGCCGGAAACAAAGGACAAACCGCTGCCGGAGGAGTGAACCTTGCGCACTTGGTAGCGCAATTTGAAACGATGGCCCATCGTCCACCTACGAACAGGCCTATTCGATTGTCGGAAATTCTTACACTTGGTGCACCTGTTCAGAGTTCCTACCAGCTCGACAATATACGCTAAAAAAAATCACAACTTATCTAATGAATAGTTGTTTATGACCCACGAGCTACGTTGGCGCGCCGCTTGCTTTTGTAATTCAGGTTCTTCCCGCTCCCATCCTTAAGTCCCATCCCTGATATGAATATTAGATTTCACGTTTATTGTGCGTTCGCCTTTGTTGCGCTGGCGTGCTCGGCCCGCGCGGTCTCGTTCAATTTTACCACTATCCATAGTGGCGACACCCCTGCGGGTCCATCTCCCTATGCAACATTGGACGTGACTCAGAATGGTGCGAACAACGTCAAGTTTACCCTTTATGCCGGAAATCTTGGGGCTTCCGAGTTCATTTCATTTTTTAAGTATAACGTTACCGGAAGTGCGACCGCCCCGGCCATTACCCCGACAATTTTAATCGGAGTAGGTGGAACGCCGACCTTCGGATTTTCAAGTTCTCCGGCGAATGACGCTGGGCTCGGATTTGATGCCGAGGTTCAATTTGAAACGAGTAACAGTGGCGGCGGCGTGAATCGCTTTAAGGATGAAGAAGTTTTCGTTTTCAATCTCGCGCGGACCGGCTTGCTGGTGTCCGCTATAGAGGTTCCCATGATGATTCACATTCAGGGTCTTGCGAATAATGGCTCGTCGAAAGTGATTGGCACGCTGCAATCGACCCCCAGCCCCGGAGTCCCTGACAGCGGCGACTCGGTCGCCCTGCTCGGCATTGCCCTCGTCGCGACCGCGTTCCTGCGCCGGAAGTTGGCCTGAGTTCAAAACAAAGGAGCCTTTTACGCCGGCCAAGCCCAACGGGGTCACGGCGTGTTTTGTTAGATGGAAAGCCCGCGATTTGAGGTGGGCGCGGGCGCTTTGCTTTGTTGCTTAGGTGGGACGGGTGGAGTGTTTTGGGTGGATGGCGCGGCGGTTGAGAATTCAATACGATGGGGCACTGTACCACGTCTTAAACCGGGGGAATTACCGCCGCGACGTGTTCGAGACCGTGGGTGCGGTACAGGCGTTTGTGAGCGTGCTGGTCGAGGCGGTGAGCCGTTACGGATGGTGGTTGCATGCTTACGTGGTCATGCAAAATCACTTTCATCTGGCCGTTGAAACCCCTCGGGCGAATCTCGTCGAAGGCATGCACTGGCTGCAAGGCACCCTGGCGACGCGATTCAATCGTTACCGCGACGAGCGTGGGCACTTGTTTCAAGGCCAAGCCCATCTGTGTCTGCCGTGAAACACGAGTCGCAGTTTTGGAACGGGGTTTACGGCTCGTTGCGGCCCCGAAGCGCCGCTTCATGGTCGTGCGGTTGCGGTCGGAACAAGTTAATGCGGTGAGTAAAGAAACGCATGGCCGCGACCTGGGAACGGCGCGGTCGAGTGAACGGAAAAGAATGCTTATTCCTTAACGGATCATCGCAAAAATGCGATAGGTCGGGCATTGATATTCAATGCCCTCGATCCACGTCGTCTTTTACCAAGAGCAGGATGGCGACGCGCCCGTGGTCGATTGGCTGAAAGATCTCCGCCATGCCAACGGTCAAAGCCTTTCTCAAATGCCAGGCGGCCATCAGCCGCTTGGCGCTGCTCGGCCACGAGCTGCGACGACCGGAGGCCGATCTATTGCGCGACGGCATTTACGAACTGCGGGCTCGTTTGGGATCGGTCAACTACCGCCTGCTTTACTTTTTTCACGGGCAGACTGTTTCCGTCATCGCTCACGGGCTGACCAAGGAAGCCGCCGTGCCCGCAGCCGACGTCAAACGCGCCCGTGCCCGCAAAGCCGCCTTCATCACCAACCCGACCGCCCACACTTACAGAGGAGAAATTGACGATGCCTAAAAAAACCAGCAACGACGCCCTCAAGATTCTAGCCCACATCGCCGGCAAAGACCCGGCGATGCAGCGCGGATTCGAGGAGGAAGTCGCCAATCGCGAAGTCGCCCAAAAGATTTTCCAACTTCGCCAAGACTCCGGCCTTTCCCAAGCGGAGCTTGCTCGACGCGTCGGCACGACCCAATCCGTGATTTCTCGGCTTGAGGACGCTGACTACGAAGGCCACTCGCTTGCCATGCTTAACCGCATCGCCGCTGCGGTGGAGCGGCGGGTTGAAATCCGTTTCGTGCCGCGCAACCGGCGGCTGCAACCGGCCTGAGTGCATCGAACGAGATCGACCGTAGCTTTGGGCAAAGCCAAAAGGGATGCCCCGATGGGAGGGACGGTCCGATGGGGTCTGCCTGTTGCACGAAGCCGCTGCGCGGCGCAGGGGTCTGGACATTTCGAGGAGCACGAGCGATTC
>CAYVDZ010000630.1:0-3749 GCA_964450575.1 uncultured Opitutus sp. | reverse complement strand
GCCCAAGGGCGTGCTCAACCTGATCCACGGTGGGCGCGAATGCGTCGATGCGTTGCTCACGCATCCGAAGGTCCGCGCCATCTCATTCGTCGGCTCCACCGCGGTCGCCCGCCATATCTACGAGACCGGCACCAAGCATGGCAAACGCGTGCAAGCCGCGGGCGGAGCGAAGAACTTCCTGCTCGTGATGCCCGATGCCGATGTCGGCCGCACGGTCGAAGGCATCACCGGCGCCGCCTTTGGTTGCGCCGGCGAACGCTGCATGGCCGGCTCCACGGCGCTCGTCGTGGGCGGCGCCGCCAAGTCCGTGTTGCCCACGCTGATCGACGCCACCAAGGCAATGCGCGTCGGCCGCACGGACCTCGACGGCAGTGTCCAACCGGAAATGGGTCCGGTCATTTCCGCGCAACATCGCGACCGAGTCCTCTCGCTGCTCGCGCAAGGCGAACAGCAAGGCGGGCGCTTCCTCGCGGATGGACGCGGCGCACGGGTGGCGGATTCGCCGAATGGCTTCTTCGTCGGCGCAAGTATTGTCGAACAGAACGATCCTACGAGTAACGTTCTGATGCGCGAAGAGGTTTTCGGTCCTGTTCTCAGCCTAATACACATGAGTGATCTCGATGCGGCGATCGAGATCGCGAACCGTTCCAGCTATGGTAATGGTGCGGCGATTTTCACGCGTTCCGGACAAGCCGCCCGCGAGTTCAAGCATCGGATCAAGGCGGGCATGGTCGGGATCAACATCGGCGTGCCGGCCGCGATGGCGCCGTTTCCGTTCAGCGGCTGGGGCGATTCCTTCTTTGGCGATCTGCACGTGCAAGGCCGCGAGGGTGTTTACTTTTATACCCAGCAAAAGGTCATTACGTCCCGCTGGTTTGCCGAAGGCGAAGGCGACGTCTGGCGGAAGTAAGCTGCGAAGCACACGAAGGCTGCGGAATACGAGTAACCAAACCCAGCAGCCCGCGCGCTTCAGGCCGCGAAGCTTCTGCCCACGCCAGAATGTGGCCATGGCCGGTGGATCACGCCCGTTCCCCACGAGCGGCATCGACCAAAACGATGTCGCATATGCGACATCGTTTTGGTCGATGCCATACGCCCGGGCGGCTCAACCCCGAGTAGCGCAGGCGTCCCGGGCTAATCCAGATGGCCTGCCCGTTCCTCTTTCCCTGCCACTCGGTGTCCGCGACTCGCACCGTCCCATCCCCCTTCGCTCCAGAATTAGGTGGATTCGTCCCGGGACGGTTGGGTGCAGGCGGAGAGTTTGTTCTGTGGGGGCGTGAGACATCCCCATTCCGACCAAATCGCCTCTCCCCGGTCTTATTTTGAAGCCGATACCGCGAACCGGGCCGAACTCACGAGCTTGGTGATTCGCGCGCAAGCCGACGATCTCGACGCCCAGTCGCAGCTCGTTCGCCTCTACTCGCACCGCATTGCCGGGTTCCTGCGCACGATCGTTCGCGACGGCAATGCGATCGATGATGTCACCCAGATGGTGTTCATCAAAATGGTCCGCCGCCTCAACTTGTTGCGCGAGGCGATTTCCTTTGAAGCTTGGCTATTCGCCATGGCGCGGAGCACAGCCTTGGATTATCTGCGGAGTCGCCGCCGCCGCCCGGAACTGCTCGCCGACGATCCTGAACTCTTTGATATCGCTGACACGAGCAGCCCCCTGTTGATGAGCGAAATCACCGAAGCGCTGACGGGCGCGCTCAGTCACCTTTCGCCCAAGGATCGCACCGTCGTCTCCATGGTGGTCGAGGGGCATAGTTATCAAACGATCGCTGCTCAAGAGGGCTTAACCCGCGGGGCGGTGAAGGCGCGTTTGACTCGCGTGCGTCCTTTTCTTCGCGCCGCCGTCGGTCTGGCCACGGGCACCCGTTTACCCGGCCAGAACGAAGATCGATACTGTGCGCGAACGCGTAACCTTGCCGCCGCCTGATCGTCTGGCTAACGATGGGACGAACAGCCTCAGGTGGGATGGTGCTACTCGCTGTGATTACTATAATCTCAGCAATCCTCGCGTGGCGCGCTTCCGCCCGCACAGCGGAATTGAACCACGCCGTCCTGAGCGGCGCGGGAGATCCCGGGCTGCAAATCCGGCTGGATGAGTTGGAAAGCCGCAATCGAATCCTGGAGGATTTGCTGGATGCCACCGAGAAGCCGGCGGTGTCCGGGTCCCTCGCCGGGCCCGGAGCGCCCTCGATTCGCTCCTATTATAGTCGGCCCCGCGGTTTACCCGGAGATGTCCGCTCGCCTCCTACGTCACGAGCAGGCATCCGTGCACCTGCCGAGCTGCAGCCGTGCGGGTGCGCCCACTGCCGCTACGAGGCAGCGAGGGCTGAACGCCTGAGATCGCTGTAAGCTCGGCTAAGTGGAAGGCTGGAGCCCGCGGCTGCAATAGGCGGTGAAACCGACATTCCTGTCTGTGGCTTAGAGGCCGGCCTCAGCCGAATTTTAAACGGTCCTGCAACTCGCGCAGACCGCGCGTCATCGCCAACTTCGTACCGTCGGAAAGCACGATCACATGCTCGTTGTTGAAGGTCGGCTCGATGTGCGCGATCCGATCCAGGTTCACCATCGCGGACCGGCTGACCCGCACAAATTCACGCGGCGATAGCTGCTCCTCAAATGTCGCCAGGGTTTCGCGCACGATATGGTTTTCCTTCCCGGCGTGCACCACCACATAATTTCCCGAAGCCTCAATCCAGTCGACGTCGGTCGTCTTGACGAATCGAACCCGATTGCGATCCCGCACCACGATGCGCGTCAAAAACTCCGCGGCCGGTGTCTGCTGTTCCAGCATGCTCAATAATCGCCGCGTCACGTCATCCGGCTGGCGGCGCGCCAGCTGATCACGCGCTCGCGCCACGGCCGCCTTGAAACGCGTCACTTTGAACGGCTTCAGCAGGTAATCCAAGGCCTGCGCCTCGAACGCTTTCACGGCGTGCTCATCAAACGCCGTCACAAAGATCACCACGGGCAAGGGCGGCGGCAATTTCCGCAACATCTGAAAGCCGTCCATTTCGGGCATCTGCACGTCGAGCAGGAGCAAATCCGGCCGGCTCTCTTGAATGGCCAGCAGCGCTTCGGGGCCGCTGCTGCACTCCCGGATCGCGGAGAAATCACCCTCGGCTTCCAGGAGCGTCCGCACGCGCTCCCGCGCGAGCGGCTCATCATCCACAATCAGGGCCGTGAGGCTCATACGGATACAGCCGGAGCCGAAGGCGTCGTGCGGATCGGCAGGACAATCTCCACCCGCACCCCGCCGGCTTCGGGTGCCGTCAACTCGAGGCGGGCCGAATCACCATGCAGGGCGTGCAAACGCTGCTCAGTATTGGCAATCCCGATACCGCGCCGGCCGCTCGCCGTTCCGGTGCTTTTCAAGCCGACCCCATCGTCAGAGACGACGAGCCGCAGACTGCCATTGGCAAGATCCGCGCGGATCGTGAGCGTGCCGGGTGCGAGCCGCGGTTCGATGCCATGGCGGATCGCATTCTCCGCCAGCGGCTGCAGCACAAAGGTCGGCACCAGGGCGGTGCGCGCCTGCGGATCGATCGCACGCACGATCCGCAGGCGATCGCCCAGACGGATCTGTTCAATCGCCAGATAGCAGTCCAGCAGCTCGAGTTCTCGCGCCAATGGGACTTCATGGTCCGCCGTCTGCAGCGACAACCGGAGCAATTCGCTCAGATCGCCGATAAGCTCGTCCGCCGCCGCCGGATCCCGATGCACGAGGGTCGAGATGGCGT
>CAYVDZ010000629.1:0-3751 GCA_964450575.1 uncultured Opitutus sp. | reverse complement strand
CCTTTAAAGAGATATCCTCGAAGAGATGCTCGACGTCGAATCCGGACTCGTCCGGTTGGGAGACGACCGCGAGGGTCTTCACATAGGAAACGCGTCCGCTCTCCAGCTTCTGATTCCAAAACTCGGGCTTCCGGCCTCCGAACGTCGTCTTCGTCCAGGCGAAGAAAAGCCCATGTTGATGCGGATGATCGGGGGCAAAATCGCCCGTGATGACTTTGCCCGCCGGAGAGCAAAGCGGATGAATATACCCGGTGCGCGTGTAGACCGGCTCGTTCTTCGCCGCCTCATCGGTAGGCGCCTTGTTGTAACGCAGGACGAGTTTATCCCCGCGATGGATCTCGATCGCCGCCTTGCTCTCGACACACCGCAACTGAGCGAACGCAGGTCCATCCGCGAGAGTCAGGAGCAAGGACGCCACGATGAATTTCGTCATACGGTTACACAACGTAATCGCAGGAGGTCCGTCAATTTCTGTCGCCGGTGGTGCTGCTTCCCGGCGCATCGCAGTATTTGGACAGTGTAAACGGCCGGCGAATTCTGAGGCACGATTTCATGGAGCCGCGACGCCCTCGCCGCGTTTCCCTCGTACTCCGCGGCGAGGGCGCCGCGGCTCCTTTGGAGAGACAGAAAAAATTTGGATTTAGTGGGAAATAGGTATTAACAAGTCAGAACCCCTCGGGAAACTCCTCCCCGATCCAATACCCCTGTGAATCCGGCTTCCTATCAGTTTATGCCTATAAGACCTCCATTGAACTACTGACTGCCTGCCTGGCCCTCATTTTGACCACCGCGGCGCCTACGATCGGCGTCGCCCAGACAGCGGCCACGGCGCCGCAATCCACCGGCTCCATCTCGGGCCGCGTGCAAAACGTCGCGACCAGCCAATACCTCAACAACGCCCGGGTCTCCGTCAAGGGCTCCAATAACACCGTCTTCACCGACAAGGACGGCACCTACCGCCTGGTGAACGTCCCCAGCGGCCCCGTGACGCTCGAGGTCTTCTTCACTGACCTCGATCTCGCCTCGATCCCGCTCATTCTGGCTCCTGGCGGCCTTCTGACACAGGATGTCAATCTCACCTCCGTCGCGCGTTATGGCCAGCAGGGCGACGGCACCATCAAGCTCGACGCCTTCATCGTCGCGCAAGACAAGGAGACCGATGCGCAGGCCATTGCCACCAACGAGCAGCGCTTCGCCCCCAACATCAAGAACGTCATGTCCACCGACTCGCTCGGTGACGTGCTCGGCGGCTCTGTCGGTGAATTCATGAAGTTTCTTCCCGGCGTCACCGTCGAAAGCGACCTTGCCGACGTCTCCGGCGTCTCCATCCGCGGTATCGGCGGTGGCATGACATCGATCACCCAAGACGGCGCGCCAGCCTCGAACATCTGGACCACCGCAACCCGTTCTGTCGACGTGCGCTCCATGGCGCTCAACGACATCGCCCGCATGGAAGTATCGAAGGTCCCGACACCCGCGAATCCCTCCGACTCGCTCGCCGGCTCCATCAATATGGTGAGCAAGAGCGCCTTCGAGCGAAGCGGCCGCCAGCTCCGCTACTCGCTCAACCTGATTGGAAATCACGAGAACCTCGATTTCAAGAAGACGCCGCACTCGCACGGGGATAAGATGAATTATAAGATCTTCCCCGGCGCCAGTCTCGACTTCACCTGGCCCATCACCAAGCGCTTTGGCGTCGTGATTGCCGCCAATCACTCCCGCTCCTTCAACGAGCAGCACCGCACCCTCCAAACATGGAGCTCAATCCGTCCTCCAGGCAGCCCCACGAGCGTTCCGATCGACTACTCCAACCCCGTCCGCACCGCCCTCGCGCTGCTCGACGGCCCCCGCGATCTCACGCGCAACACCCTCAGCATCAAAGCGGATTGGAAAGTCACGCCCAACTCCGTGCTCTCGGTCGGCCACGTCGCCAGCCGGACCGACACGCGCATCGGCTCGCTCACCTACACGTGGAATACCGGCACCAACGCCACGTCCTCAGTCGCCGGCAGTCGCGGGCTCAGCTGGGACGGCACCCAGACTCTCGGCGCCACCGGTCGCGGTTCCCTTAATAACAACGGCACCAATCAGCTGATCAACCAGATCTCCGACTCCAGCAATATCAGCTATCGCTACGACAACGGCCGTTGGCGCGTCGAGACCGGCGTGAGTCGCTCCGCCTCGCAAATCAAGCGCCGCTACTTTGACGCCGGCTTCTTCCTCGCAACCAGCGCCGTCCAGCGCTTCCCTATCCGCGTCAACTTCCTCGGCTTGGAAGCCGGCGCCGCCGTCCCCGGCGCCATCGAAGTCTTCGACAACAACAACCAGCTCGTTGACTGGAACGACCCCGCGAACCTCCGCGGCAATATCGCCAGCAACGCCAACCTCAACAACCGCAGCTACACCAACCAGGGCTTCCTCAACGTGCGCCGCACGCTCGATTTCATGCCCGTGCCGACCGCCATCCAAGCCGGTGTGCTGGAGAAGCGCGTGATGCTCGATACCAACCTCCAGAACGAGACGTGGACTTTCACCGGACCCGACGGGGTTTCGGGCGCCACAGCTCCCATCGAACCGTACTTGATGCAGAACTACAAAAACGTCGAGACCGGCTACGGTTTCCCGAGCATCAACTGGATGTCGCCCAGCCGGGCCTTTCGCGCGTACCAGCTCAATCCTCTCCTGTATCAGCAGACCGAAGCGCAAGTGGTCTCCAATCGAAACTCCCACATCGATAACAACGAGAACATCAAGGAGAAGGTCCAAGCCGTTTACGTGCAGGCCGACACGCGCCTCTTCAGCAGTCGCCTCCGTATCCTCGGCGGCGTGCGCTTCGAGAAGACCGTCGACAAGGGCATCGGCGGTCTCGTCGACACCGAGCGCGTCTGGCAGCGCAATCCCGACGGCTCCTTCGTCCGCAATGCCGCCGGCCAGCGCGTGCGTAAGCCCGAGGCGGGCGCCGCCAACTCGCTCGCCGAGAGCCTGCTCGTTCGCGAGTACCGCGCCTCCTTCACTAAGAAGGACTACGACGGTTACTATCCGAGCCTGCACTTCACGTTCAATGCCGCCGAGAACTTCCTCCTCCGCGCTGCTTGGGCCCAGACCTACGGCCGCCCCAACTACTCGGATATCATTCCGCGCACCGTGGCCAACTCCAGCGCAACCGATCCCGATGAGGACGACGAACTGCAGCCCAACCAGTTCCGCGGAACCCTTAATATCCGCAATCCCGCTCTCATGCCGTGGTCAGCGGACAACTTCGACCTCTCCGCCGAGTACTACACCGATAACGGGGGCCTGATCACCGCCGGCGTCTTCCTGAAGGAGCTGACCGACTTCTTCGGCAATGACTCCCGTCGCGCCACCCCTGAGCTCCTCGCCGAGCTCGGCCTGCCCGACCGTTACCTCGATTGGAATATCAACTCCAAGTTCAACTCCGGCGATGCCCGCATCACTGGCGCCGAGATCAACATCCGCCAGAACCTGCGCATGCTCGGCAAGTGGGGCAACACCGTCACGTTGTTCGCCAACGCCACCAAGCTCAAGCTCGACGGCAATCCCGGCGCGAACTTCACGAGCTTCATTCCCAAGAGCGGCAACTGGGGTTTCACCTTCGCCCCGAAGCGCTTCACTTTCACCGCGCGGTGGAACTATCGCGGCCTCGACAAGCGCAACCCCTTGGCCGCTTACGGTCCCAACGGCTACGATTACATCGAAGCCCGTACGGTACTGGATGTGAACAGTTTGTTCC
>CAYVDZ010000628.1:0-3752 GCA_964450575.1 uncultured Opitutus sp. | reverse complement strand
GTTCCGGCCATTACGGCCAGGTTGCCGCCGGCCGAGAAACCGAGGATGCCCACGCGCTTGGGATCGATTTCCCATTTCGCCGCGTTTTGGCGGACGAGCCGCAGGGCGCGCTGGGCGTCGCGCAAGGGCGCGATGTGGGGCTGCTGGGGATCGCGGCGGGGCACGCGGTACTTCAGCACCACGGCGGTGACACCGATCCCGTTGAGCCACCCGGCGATTTCCGTGCCCTCCTTGTTCCAGGCGAGAATGTTGTATCCGCCACCTGGGCACACGACGACCACCGCGCCATTGGATTGCCCCGCGGGTGGGCGAAAGAGGGTTATCGTCGGCTCGGTGACCAACCCGATGCGGATGACATCATCGGTCTTCGGCGGCGCCGCTTTGGTGGGTGCCGGCCGAAACGTTTCATCGCCGGGAGCGACGCCCGACCACAGCTTTAACTCGGCCGCAGGGGCCGTCGCAAGGAGGGTAATGAAAAGGCAGATTAAGGCTGGGTTCGAGGAAAGCAGGCGCATGGTACAGGTGACGTTATCGACGTTCCGAATGCTCCGAATAAGGAGCGATTCACACGAGCGATAGGCGAAAGCAGGTAGAGTTCAAGAATCGCTTACGAGCCTCCGCTCAAAGTCGATAGCGTCGGGTTGCGGCTTACCCCAAACTCCGTGCCCATCCGCAACCGCTCGCCGAGCCGCGCATTCGCGCACGCGAGCTGGCCTTGGAGTACGGTCGCGGTAGCCACTTTCCATGGCGCCGCCTTCGGGTCTTGCCGACCGCCCATCCACGGCTCATCCGCTCGAACTGCATCTCTTTCCGCGCCGGCTCAGTTTCCACGGTTGATCACGTGGTAGATGCCTCCCGGGTCCTCCTTCCGAAGCTTGCGCGCCATGGCTAGGTCAAGTCCCGCCGCTTTCACTCGATCAATAATGAAGGATTGCTCCCTTTTTTCGGCTGCTCGCTTTTCGCCGGTGCGATAATTTTACCGCCATGCACGACAGTCCGTTGTTCGATAGCTCGCGCAGTTCGATAGGCTCAAATCCTTCGCTGCGGTAAAGCGCGATGGCCGCATGATTGCCTTTCGCCACCCACAACCAGGCATCGCCTTCGATTCGTGGTAAGACAGAGCGCAACAGGGCTCTCGCAATTCCACGTTGGAATGCAATGGGATCGACGAAAAGCCAACCGATTTAATTCCCCTCGCTATGGTCCGTTCAGCCCCTCCCTTCGCTCTTTCCGGTGCGCGTCCCGTCGAGGAGCCCGGTGCTGTCGTTACGCCCGCCGGGCTCTGCGAGGGGGCGTCCGGCAACGGGCGATCCTACCTCAACGCCAAAGCATTGATGGGCGGGCATAGCGAGCTAGGTTTCGTGGCATGAAAACGCGCGGCTTCACTTACTGGCAGGACGAAGATGCCTGGCTTGGGTATCTCGACGAATTTCCCGACTACCTGACCCAGGGGGCAAGTCTCGACGATTTGCGAGATCATCTTATCGACCTTCACCAAGAGCTTACATCAGGGGCTATTCCGAACGTTCGTCGTCATGCCGTCCTCGAGGTGGCATGAAGCGGCGTGACCTGATTCGTAAGATCGAAGAGGACGGTGCGGTATTCATCAGGCACGGCGGGAAGCACGATTGGGCGCGCCATCCGCGGTGGATCGATTTCCGAGCTCCCTCGCACAGCTCCGCGGGAAGGACAGGCTCGTGGTGGAATCCGGCGTGGATCCGAACGGTCGAAATAAAACGCTCCGATGTTCGTTCGGGGCGCAGTGTATCAAAACGCGTCCTTATTTCTTCGACTTGTCTTTCATTGCATCCTTTAGCAACGGCGAAGGCTTGTCTGAATCCCCGGCCTCGTCGCTCACCGGGCGGGTGAACTGCAGGCCCGAGGTGTAGGGAGAGCTTTCTCCCTGCATGAACTTCATCGCCGTCTTCGCGAATTCGTTGCGCGCCTCATCGACGCTCCGTTTGCCGGTGACGACGTCATTGGCCAGATTGAGGGCCAGAAGATTCATCTCCTCCTTGTCGCAACGAGCCGCGAGTTCCCCCTTCGTTCGCTCGGCAATCACGCTCCCGTCAAACGTAGCGAGTTCGTCGAACTTGTCCACGGGTACGTCGTATGCGATGACCTGCCGCAGCATGTCTTTGTGCGGTTTGGGGAAGTCGTGATCGATTTCCTGGTTAACCAGCTCCGTGAGTTTCCACTGGCCGTTGCGGTGCCAGATCATACGCTGGGAGGTAAGTTCATTGGGCAGGCCGTACTTCTTGATCATGGTCTGCGCGACTTCGCGGGGCTCTGCCATCCATCCGGCGATCACCTGATCGACGTTGGCCTGCGTGGCCTGCGCGTTCGCGGCGGTGTTCGATTTAGCCTGGCTGCTGGAAGAAGCGTGCTCCTTTGCACCGGCCTGGGCGGCAAACCCCATGGCGAGAACGAGTGTGGCGAGGGTTATGGTATTTTTGATCATATTAGAGATTCGTGAGTGAGGATTACGTCGAATACAGTTCTGGTGCGGGCATCGACCCAGTGGTCCCCCGGCGGTTCCGATCCCGGCACTCTCAGATTCCGGCTTCCGCGCTGGCGGAAAACCTTGAGCAGAAATTCCCATGCTCGCCGTCAGGAATTGAACCAGGTGGGGCGAGTGTGCTGGGGCAGCCCAATGGGGTTATTCCGTTTTTTGTTAGTTGGCGCGGTTCGCGTTAGGCCAGTGGAAGTGGCTTTCGGGCGAGACTGGCTGGCCCGGGTGGGTTCGATCTTTCAATCCGGACTGGCCGACTGACAAAACACGCCTCGACCCCAACGCGCCCTCGAGCATTAGCACGGGATGAAACCGCGGGTGCGGCGCGTGCGTGATCGATGCAGCCGACGAAATCGTCCACCGGTGGCCCGTACGACCGCGCGCAAGAAGCAGCGGGCGCGACCACGGTCGGCGAGGTTGAAAATGTGATCAGCGTGACACCGGCTTCAGATACCCCACGCCGTAGTCCACGGGCTCGGGCAAAACGTGGTTCGCGGCGGCCCACGTTTGCCAGGCGGAATCGAGGCGGCGGACGATGTCGGGGTGGATGCGGGAGACATCGTGCAGTTCGGTGCGATCGGTTTCCAGGTCGTAGAGCGCCCACGGGGCGTTCTTCTCCGCGTTCAATTTCCAGCGCTGGTCGAGGACGGCGCGGTTGCCCTCGTGCTCGAAGAAGAGCGTGCGGTCCCGGAGTGCGCCGCCGGCGAGCAGCGGGACGAGGCTCGTGCCGGCCGGCGGCAGCGGGCCGGCGTCCGTCACACCGGCGGCGGCCATGAGCGTGGGCAGGACGTCGACGATATGCACGGGTTGAGTTTCGAATTCGCCGGCGCGGCGCGTGCCGCGGGGCCAGTGAAGGATGCCGGGAGAACGGAGGCCACCTTCGGACGTATAGTGCTTATACAGCCGCCACGGGGTGTTGGATGCGTTGGCCCAGCCGGAGCCGACGCTGTGATAGGTGCGGGGTCCGCCCATCCGGTCGAGGTCGGGGCCGCGGTGCAGGATAGTGTCGGGGCCGGATTTGCCATCGAAGCCGTGCGGATCCCATTCGGCGCAGGCGCCGTTGTCGGAGAGAAACAGGATGACGGTGTGGTCCAGTTCGCCGGCCGCACGCAGCGAATCCACCACGCGGCCGATGTTGCGATCCAGGCAGGTCACCATGGCGGCGAAGATCGCCATGCGGCGGGCGAGATCGGCGCGGCGGTCGGCAGGCAGCGTGTCCCAAGCGGGGTTGTCGGCGTGG
>CAYVDZ010000627.1:0-3752 GCA_964450575.1 uncultured Opitutus sp. | reverse complement strand
CGGCAGCGCCAGTCGCCATGGCCACCGCCGCCTCGTCGCTCACGGCGCCATGCTGCATCAGGAGACACTCAGGGACGTCGAGCATCTGCGTCTTGGCCTCGTTCGAACAGCATACGACCCCGCCGGCGAAAAACTTGCAGGCACCGCACACTTCGGTGAACGCATGGGCGAGCAGACCGCCGGTGGCCGTTTCCACCACGGCGATTCTCTTTTCCTGCGCGCGTAACAACTCCGCACATACGCGAGCAAGGGAGTCGTGTCCGTAACCGACGAAATCATCTCCCAACAAACCCGCGCACTCCGCGGCGATGGCCGCAAGTTTCGTTTGCGTGAGCACGCCGGTCGGTGAACTCACCCGGCAATCCACCGCACCTTGGTGCGCACAGAAAGCCACGCTGAGCACTGGCCCGACGCGGTCGAAAATTGCCTGAAGCTTCGTTTCAAGAGCAGATTCACCGACTCCCGCGGTGCGCAGCTGCACATACGATTCGCGATCGAGCAACAGCCCTCGCGCGGCCAATCGGGGCAGCACTTGCTCCGTAAACAACGGCTGCAACTCATTCGGGGGGCCCGGCAGCATGATCAAAACCTTGCCGTCCTGCTCCACCCAGAGGCCCGGCGCCGTGCCATTCGAATTCGGCAACACTTCCCCGCGCTCAAACACATACGCCTGCTTCAGATTGTTCGCGGTCATCTTCCGACCCAGCCGCGTGAACCGCTCCGTAATCGCGATTTCCGTGGTGCGATCAAACACCAGCCTCTGACCCAACGCCTCGGCCACGGCGTCGCGCGTACGGTCATCACACGTCGGGCCTAATCCGCCGGTCGTAATCACCACGTCGCTGCGCGCCCAACTTTCGCGAAACTGGGCCGAGATCGCGTCCGCTTCGTCGGTGATGGTGACGTTTCGCTGCAGGAGCGCTCCGCGGCGCCCCAGTTGCGCCCCGATGAAGGTCAAATGCCCATTGGCCGTCAGGCCCAGCAACAGCTCGTCGCCGAACGTGAGCAGTTCATAACGCACACTTCGCGCAGAAGGGCGGGGCGACTCACGGGCGGGATTGTGGGCTGAAACCATACTTGCAGGAGTGGAAAATAGGCGGATTCTTCGAAAATGCCAGCGACGATCTATGAGCGCTCCTGTCATCTGTCACTCATCCAATGCGTCGTCCTGCCATCTCGTTTGCCCGCAGCCCTAAGCCCACGAATCCGTTTTTAGATCGGATTCTGCGGGTGCAGCCCTCGTTTCGGAGGCGATTTTCCTACCGTGTCGACTCTGGCGTCAGGGGTCCCGCCCCGTTCGCGTTATTTCCCGAATGAACGAAAATCAGTCGATCACGCTCAAGGAAAAGGTGCGCCAGCTGCCCGACAAACCGGGCGTGTACCTGATGAAGGACCGGCTCGGACGCATCATCTATGTCGGCAAGGCGCGCAGTCTGAAGAAGCGCGTCTCGTCTTACTTTCAGCGCGGCCGCGCCTCCACGGTTGATCAGCCCAAGATCCGCGCGTTGATCGATTTGATCACCGATGTGGATACGATCGAGGTGAAGTCGGAACCCGAGGCGCTGCTCCTCGAGGGCAAACTGATCAAACAGTGGCGCCCACGTTACAACACCGACTTCACCGATGACAAACGCTTCCTGCTCGTGCGCGTCGACCTCGGCGAGGACTTGCCGAGGTTTCGTCTCACCCGGATCAAAAAGGACGATCGGTCCCGCTACTTCGGTCCGTTTGCCCACAGTGGCTTGTTGCGCAAAACGCTCGCGCAGATGCGGCGGCAGTTTGGCATCCTGCTGGCCGACAGCACGCCGCAACCGCTGCCCGACAACACCTGGCGGCTCTACGACGACCTGCGCGAGGAGCTTTATGGCACGGGCAACATCGTCACGACCGAGGCGTATCGACGCCGGGTGGACGACGCGTGTGCGTTTCTCGAAGGCAAATCACGCGAATGGCTGGAGACCCTGCGCAACGAGATGACGAATGCTGCGCTCAAGCAGGAGTTCGAGAAAGCCGCCGAACTGCGCGATGTCGTCTTCGCCCTCGAAGAAACCCTGCGCAAAACCAGGCGGTTCGAACGGCTCGATCCGACGCGTCCGCAAGGCGACGAGGAAGCGCTCGAGGCGCTGCAGCGCGCGCTTCAGCTGACGCATCCGCTGCACACCATGGAGTGCTTCGATATTTCGCACATCTCCGGCACGTTTGTCGTGGCCTCGATGGTGCACTTTGCCGACGGCAAGCCCGACAAGAACAACTACCGGCGTTTTCAAATCAAGAGCTTCATCGGCAACGACGATTATCGGGCGATGGAGGAAGTCGTCGGCCGGCGCTATCGGCGCCTCGCGGAGGAAAAGCGACCGATGCCGGACCTGGTCGTAATCGATGGCGGACGCGGCCAGATTGGAGCAGCGTTGAAAGCGTTTATTGCGCTCGATCTCACGCCACCGCCGCTCATCGGCTTGGCGAAGCAGCATGAGACGATTATTTTTCCGGACGAACGCGCGCCGCTGAATCTCCCGTTGAACCATCCCGGATTGAACCTGTTGCAGCGTTTGCGTGACGAGGCGCATCGCTTCGCGAATACGTATAACGCGAACCTGCGCTCGAAGAAAATCCGGGAGAGTGTTCTCGATGATTTCGCCGGCCTCGGCCCGGTGCGGCGGGCGGCATTGCTGGATCATTTCAGCAGTATCGATCGCCTGCGCGCCGCGACCGTTGACGAAATCGCCGAGGTCGCCGGTTTTGGTGGCCGCATGGCGGCCGACCTGCATGCGTTCCTCAATCGACCGGAAGTGGCCCGCGCAGCCGATGCACCGGAGACGGTGACGGACGCCGGGGAGTAAATCCGTTGTCCGCGTCCTGCGTAATGAACGCGACGTATGAAGGATTCAAATACAGAATGAACGTTCGGCACGCGAGCGGCGTCCCGCCGAGTCGCCGGGCTGCTCCAATCCGGGAAGCGGTGTTCGCAAAACCAGACTTGTAGTTTCGCGCCGCTTTGCCCAAACCGCAGCTCTGGATCTTGCCGTGAGTTCACTCCCCACTACTCCCGAAACATCGCCCCCTTTGGACCGCGCGCGCTGGTTTGCCGAGGAGGTGCAGCCTCACGAACCGATGTTGAGGGCGTGGTTGCGGACCCGATTCCCGTCGCTGACGGATACCGATGATCTCGTGCAGGAATCCTACGCGCGACTCATTCGCGCACGCGAAAAGGGCCCGGTTAAGAATGCCAAGAGCTACCTGTTTACGACCGCGCTTAATGCCGCACTGGATCTCATTCGCCGACGTAAAGTGGTTTCGTTCGAGCACGTGGCTGAGAACGAGCGATCCTCCGTGGTGGAAAACCGGCCGGATGCGAGCGAAGCTGCGAGTCGCACGGAGGAGCTTGAGATCTTGCGCGAAGCACTGCACGCGCTTCCCAAGCGGTGCCGGCAAGTATTCACCCTGCGTAAGCTCGATGGCTTAACGCACCGTGAGATCGCCGAGCAGCTCGGTGTTTCAGAGAAGACGGTTGAAGAACAGATTAACCGAGCGATGCGGCGTTGTGCCGCGTTTCTCCGGAGCCGGGGACTGCCATGAGACGTCGTCGCCCGGCACTTCCCCGTTATGATGCGCCCGAGCCCGTGATGCGATCGGCAGGGGCGTGGTTGGCCCAACGTGATCGTGGCTTCACGGTGGTCGAAGCAAAGGCGTTCAACATCTGGGTGGACGCCGATCCGGACCACGCCGCGGCGGTGGCGCAGTTGGAACAGACC
>CAYVDZ010000626.1:0-3756 GCA_964450575.1 uncultured Opitutus sp. | reverse complement strand
CGCAGGCCGTGCGCGACGAGGTCGCGGCGGGGCTCTCATTTCCGAAGGAGCGGATCGCGGTCGTGCCGCTCGCGGCGACCGACGGGCTGCTCACGCCGCCGGCGCACGTCTGCGACTGGATCGTGCAGCGCGTCGTGGGCGAGCGCCCGTTCGTCCTGGTCCTGGGCGAGCGCTCGCGCAGGAAGAACGCCGCCGGCGCCGCGCTGGCCTTCGCGTCCACGGGGTCCGCGCTCGCCGACCACGCGCTGGTCTTCGCCGGGCCGGTCGGGTTCGGCGTCGCGGACCTGGACCGCGCGCTCGAGCACCCCGCCCTCGCCGGCCGCGTGACCGTGGCCGACTACCTGCCGCGCGCGGACGTCGCGGCGCTCCTCGCGCGCGCCGCGGCGCTGCTCTTTCCCTCGCGCTACGAGGGCTTCGGCCTGCCCCTGCTCGAGGCCTTCCGCGCGGGCGTGCCGGTGGTCGCCTCGCGCGACCCGTCGGTGCTCGAGGTCGCGGGCGGCGCGGCGCTCCACGCCGACGCGGAGGATCACGTCGCGCTCGGCGCCTGTCTCGTGCGCGCCGTGCACGACCCCGCGCTGCGCGAGGATCTGATCGCGCGCGGTCGCGCTCGCGCCGCGGAGTTCACCTGGCCCCGCGCCGCGCGGGCGCTCGCCGCCGTGTATCGGGCCGCAGGTTCGCGTCGTGGCGCGAAGGAGCCCTCCGCTTGCTCCCGGTGACGGCCTGCATCATCGCCTACAACGAGGAGGCCAACCTTCCGCGTTTGTTTGCCCGCGTGGGGAACGTGGCCGATCAACTCGCGGCGAGCTATAGGTTCGAGCTGATTATTCTGGATAATTGCAGCCGCGATCGCACCCGCGAGCTGGCGCGGGACCATTGCCGGATCGATCCGCGTTGGAAATATCTGCGTTACTCCCGCAATTTTGGCGCTGAGGCTTCGTTGCTAGCCGGGCTGGACGTGGCGGAGGGCGATGCCGTCATCAATCTCTTCTCCGATCTGCAGGATCCGCCGGAATTAATTCCCCAGATGCTGGAAATCTGGCAGCGCGGGGCCGGGGTGGTCAGCGGCATCGTCCGTGAGCGCAATGACTCAAGCCTGATGAAGACCATCGGCGCGAAGCTGGCCTACAAGCTCATTTATCTTCTGGCCGAGTGCAAAATCCCGGAGAATGCCACGGACTTTCGGTTAATGGACCGTTCCGTCGTTAATGTGCTGCGCCAGATGCGCGAACCCGACCGTTATATGCGCGGCCTTGTGCACTGGGTGGGTTTCCAGCAGGAGCACGTGCTCTATGATCGCGCGAAACGCGAGGGCGGCAGTTCGTCGGCCAACCTGATCTACTGTGTCAAATTCGCTCTTCATGCCATTGCCTGCTTTTCATCCAAGCCTATGCACCTTGCGATGGTGTTTGGCGTATTCCTCACCAGTACCTCGGCGCTGTTGGGCTTGTTTTACCTCATGGTGCACTTGCTCAAGCCGAGCTTTCTCAACGCTCCTCCCGTCGGGATCACAACGGTCATCCTCTTGATTTTGTTTATCCTCGGTTTCAATTCCCTCTTTCTTGGCATCATCGGCGAATACGTCGGTCGTATCTACGACCAAGGCAAACATCGTCCGCTGTATATTATTGCCGAACAGGTCAACCTGAGCATCTCAGACAGGTCTGGCCAACGGTGTCCTGCATCCGAGTTGAGTTAGGGTATATTTGGTAGAGAAACCGGTCGAATGATCCCGCCGCGTCCATTTGGAGTCCTCATAAATCGAAAGCTGAGGTCGTGTACGATGTCCCCACGCCAGGAATTGCGTCGTTGATGGGACAAGCGGCGGGCGAACCTAATTGGGCCGGAGATCTCGTAGCGGGCCGCACGTGAGGGCCGACCTGCGATGCTACCGTACTCTTCCGGATTTGTAGACTTCCCGCGAAGCGACGAGGTCGGATTCAGCAGATCAAATCTGGATCGGCATCGAGTCCATAAAGATCACGGTCTCCGCGGCGCGCACCGATGCCCCAACAGTTGCAATCCCCGGTTGGGGAGGTCTTGAAAAGAGTGAAATCAGTGTAGCCGCGAGCCTTCAATTCCTGGGCCAGCTCATGCCGGATAATGTTCAGGTAATGATAGGCGTAGGTAGGGCGGGCCAGGTAGGCTTTGTTGTCGCCGCAAAAAATCAGTTCCAGTTCGAACGGATGATTGGCCAGCCACAGGTAGGTGGCGGCGGAAATCTGAGGGTAGGCGGGACTGAAAAAATCATCCACGCAGATCAGGCCTTCATTGCTGAGCAGGTCTGCAGCGAGGGCGAGGTCGTTGGCGACGGCGTGCCCCGTGTGCTCACCGTCGATATGGATCCAGCGGAATTGTCGCCGACGCTGAACGATCTCCGGGTTTTTCCACAGGTCCGACGATTTCTCATGCACGAATTTCACGCCCGGGGATTTCAGGGTCGCGAGATTGCTTTCAGCCTCGGCTAGGAACTGAGAAAAATCGACGAGCCAGAGTTCTTCGTCGGGACGCTTGTGCTGGCAAAGGACGGATGCCGATCGTCCTTTGAACACGCCGATCTCGAGCAGATGACCCTGCGCATAAAACCGATTTTGCGCGGAAAGAAAGGTGTCCCAGACAGCGACGTTGGCCGAACTCATGAAGCCGGGAATTCCCTGGGCCAGGTCGGCTAAGATTTTGAATCGTTGCTGGGTGGATTTTTCGTCCATTTTAAGTGAAGGTTCGGTGCAAGGTGTCTGGCGAAGCGTGAGATCAACCAGTAGTTGGAGGCGATTTTCTTGAACATCCAGCTTCATCTGGGGGATGGCGCGTTACTTCCGACCTATTTCGTAACGCGCCGGCGTATCCTGCCATTCGGGTTCCAGTAACGGCTCGAGCCGGCCGGTGAGGGATTCTGCGAAGCGCTGGTCAATCGCCCATTGCTTTCCACGGCTCCTTGAGTCTGGCATTGCGGCCGGGCCTCTGCTTCCTATGAAGCCCAATGCCCTCGTGCATGAACTCGTTTAAAACGCCGATCCTGTTCCTTGTCTTCAATCGCCCGGAACAGACCGCTGGAGTTTTTGAGAGCATTCGCGCCATTAAACCCTCCCATCTCTTCGTCGCCGGAGATGGGGCCCGGTCGGACCGGGAAGGAGAAGAGGAACTTGTCCGGCAAACCCGTCGGATTGCCACGGCGATCGACTGGCCTTGTGAGCTGGCGACGCTTTTCCGCGATTCAAATCTCGGTTGCGGTCGGGCCGTCAGCGGCGCGATCACCTGGTTCTTCGAACAGGTGACCGAAGGCATTATTCTCGAAGACGACTGTCTCCCGCACCCCGACTTTTATCCTTTTTGTGAAACCCTGCTGGCCCGCTATCGCGATGAACCCCGGGTGGCGACCATTGCGGGCACCCATTTTCTCCCGCCGGAAATTCCTCATCAACAGAGTCACTACGTTTCAAAATACTTCCAAATGTGGGGCTGGGCGACGTGGCGCCGGACTTGGCAGAATTATGACCTTGGCCTCAAGCAACTGCCCGACGAGGGCTGGTTCTCCCTGCTCGACCGGGTCCATCGCAATCCGGTGGAGGCGGGGTACTGGCGGGAAATCTACAAGTCCCTCAAGCCTGGGATTATCGATACGTGGGATTTTCAGATGTTTTTCTGCAACTGGCACACGGGCGGCAATCATGTCATGCCAAGGTGCAATTTGATCTCGAATATCGGCTACGGGCCCGAGGCCACGCACACGAACTTCGACAGTCCGATGGCCAATCTGCC
>CAYVDZ010000625.1:0-3762 GCA_964450575.1 uncultured Opitutus sp. | reverse complement strand
CGTTCATGGATGAGTTGGCGAGGCACAAGGTCGAGGCGCCGTTCACGGTGGCAGACCTCGAAGCCGACTTGGCGGACCTGCGCGCCCTTGGTCGCTTGTGATCGTCGTCGGCGACTCGTCCGTCCTCATCGCCTTGGAGCGCATCGGTGCGCAGACGCTGCTGCCACACCTCTATGGCGAGGTGCACGTGCCCGATGCGGTGTGGCGTGAAGTATTCTCTGGCGTTCAAACCACTGCACCCACGTGGCTGATTCGCCATTCGCCGCCGATGAGGCCGGAACCGTTGGAGTGGACGGAACGACTCGACGCCGGCGAGATCGAGGCGATCCTGCTGGCCCGGGCGATTCCCGCTGATCTGCTTTTGATCGACGAGACCGCCGGCCGAAAGGTCGCGCGTCGACTTGGGCTCCGGGTCACCGGCGTCATCGGCGTGCTGCTGGAAGCCAAGCGCCGCGGCGAAGTCCGCTCGGTCGCGGAACACCTGCGCCGATTGCGGGAGGCCGGTTTCTTCCTTAGCACCGACCTCGAAGCGAGAACTCTGCACGACGCGGGCGAGACGGTGTGAGCGCGAACGCTGAACGTTTAACTTTTAACGCTCAAGTGATGAACCAGAGCGCGACCGCATTCCGATACTTCAGCGTTGAGCGTTGAGCGTTCAGCGTTCTGCCCGGTTCCCCACTCCGCCTCCGCCCCCATGAACGACGTCTTCATCTCCTACGCCCACATCGACGATCAGCCGATGATGGAGGGACAGCGCGGATGGATCTCGCAGTTCCACCGCAGCCTCGAGGTGCGCATGGCCCAGCTCCTTGGCCAGGAGATGAAAATCTGGCGCGATCCGAAATTGAACGGCAGCGACCTGTTCGAAGCGGCGCTCGTCCGGCAGTTCTCGGATTCGAAGGTGCTCGTTTCCGTGCTCACCCCGCGCTACGTGCGCAGCGAATGGTGCCGGCGCGAGCTGGAGGAATTCGTGCGCGTCGCCGACACGCAGGGCGTCGTCACGGCGGAGAACCGGTCGCGCGTCTTCAAGGTCGTCAAGACGCCGGTCGCCGAGCAGGAGATACCTCCGTCGCTGGCCGGGCTGTTCTCCCGGCTGCTGGGCTTCGACTTCTACGAGGTGGATTCGGAAACGGGCCGGTTGCGCGAATTCGACGAGTCGCTCGGCGTCGTCATGCGCCAGCGGTTCTTCGAGCGCATCTACGATCTCGCGCACGAGATTTGCACGGTGTTGAAAGCCTTCGAACCGTCCGCGACTGCCAGCGGGGCCGCGCGCCCGGCGGGAAAAACGGTCTATCTCGCCGCGACGACGTTCGAGCTGCAGCCGGAGCGTGACCGGCTCCGACGCGAGTTGCTCGAGCGGGGCCATCGCGTGCTGCCGGAGGCACCGCTGCCCCTCCTCACCTCCGACCTTTAGGCGTCGGTCCGCGCCGGCCTGGAGCAGAGCGCCGTCGCGGTCCACCTGCTCGGCCGGCATTACGGCGCCACCCCCGAGGACGGCACGGAGTCGGTGCCCGCGCTGCAACTGCGCTGGAGCGCCGAGGTCGCGCACCAGCGCGCGCTGCCCCGGCTCGTGTGGGTGCCGGGCGAAGGCGAGACGACCGACGAGCGGCAGCGCGCGTTCCTCACGGAGGTGCAGGATCGGCCGGAGTGGCATTTCGGGGCGGATATTTTCGAGGGCAACCTGACGTCGCTCAAGCAGGAGCTCATCCAGAAACTTAGTCCGGCGGAGAAGAAGCCGGCGGCGCCCGCGGCGGTCGCAGCCCCGGCGGTCGCGCCGGCCGGGCCGGCGCGCGTCTACCTGATCTGCGACGCCGCCGACGAGCCGGCGGTGGAGCCGATCGAGGATTTCCTGTTCGCGCAGGGCGTCGAGGTCTGCCTGCCGGCCACGGACGCGGGGAGCGCCGAGGCCGATGCCCTGCACCGGGAAAACCTGCTGGGCTGCGACGGCGTGCTCGTGTTCTACGGCTCCGCGCCGCGCGCCTGGGTCGAGATCAAGCTGCGCGACGCACTGAAGGCGCCCGGTTACGGCCGGCCCGCGCCCATCACGGTGCAGGGCGTTTATGTCGCGCCGCCCCTCGATCATCGCAAGGAGCGGTTCCGTTCGCTCCAGACGCGCGTCATCCAGCACCAGCCGGATTTCGCCGGAAACGAGGAACTCATGGCGTTCGTGCAGGCGTTGAAGGAGGCCCGGGTATGAAAAACCAGCCCAACCATCAATCGGAGTCCCGGAGGCCACAGCGCGGCTGCCGCAACCAAAGGAAAATAGGACCGAGCTTAACCGCGGATTACGCGGATAGCGCGGATGGTCTGAACTATGCCTGCCTCTATCCGCGTAATCAGCGTAATCCGCGGTCAAAAATTCTGCTGTCTAGAAATCGTCGGAAGCGTGCACGATCCGGATCGGTATTAGCACAAAGCCGTTTCGAAAAGCTCAAGGCCCCGACCCTGTCGAGGGGCTCCGACCCAGCGTTCACTACGGTCTTACGTTTTGGCCGCGTAAGTGTAGGCCAGCTCGCTTGCGAACGCGGTTTGGCGCGCGCAAGCGCGCTGACTTACGGTCAAGGCGATTGGACAGCCAAAACGAAAGACCATGCAGCGTTCACAGAGCCCAAAACCACGGCCCCGGCATTGTCCCTGCATCTCTGCGTTGCTCTGTGTCCTCTGTGGGCCGCGCTCTGTGACCTCTGTAGCCCAGGGATTGGCTGCGTTGAAAATGGAGGCAGGTCATGAACGACAAATCGAAACTCCCCAATCCGTTCCCCGGCCTGCGGTCGTTCCGCAGCGACGAGGACCATCTCTTTTTTGGCCGCGAGGAGCAGACGCTGGCGCTCATGTCGCGGCTCGAGCGCAACCGCTTCATCGCGGTGGTCGGCAGCTCCGGGCGCGGGAAATCCTCGCTCGTCCGCTGTGGACTGCTGTCCCGGCTGCAAGGCGGCGGGATGGCTGGCGCCGGGGCCCACTGGGAAATCGCCGTCATGAATCCGGGCGGCGATCCGCTCCGCCACCTGGCCGAAGCGCTGCTCGAAGCCGGGTTGTATGATCGCGCGGAGGAGAGCGCCGTCCCGCAGTTGCTGGCCACCCTCGGCCGCAGCCAGTTCGGCCTTGTCCAGGCCGTGCGGCAGGCGGCTCTGCCTGCGGGCACGAATTTTCTCCTCGTGGTCGATCAGTTCGAGGAAATCTTCCGCTACGACGAGGCGGGCGCGGCGGAGAGCGAGCTGGCCAACGACTTCATCGCGATGCTGCGCGAGGCGTGCGCGCAGACGGAGGTGCCCATCTACGTGGTCGCCACGATGCGCTCGGATTTCATCGGCGACTGCTCGCGGTTCGAGGGGCTGGCCGAGGCGGTCAACCGCGGCGAATACCTGATTCCGCGCCTCAGCCGTGAACAGTTCAAGTCGGCGATCGAGGGGCCGATCCGGGTGGCAGGCGGGCGGATCGCGCCCCGGCTGCTGCAACGGCTGCTGAACGATGTCGGCGAAGAGCAGGACCAACTGCCGTGCCTGCAACACGCGCTGATGCGCACGTGGCGCGTGTGGCAGGGGCGCGCCGGGGCGGAGGCGCTCGACCTCGAGGATTACGCGCAGGTGGGCAAGATGTCGCAGGCGCTCTCCCTGCACGCCGACGAGGTCTGGCAGTCGCTCGCGACCGATCGGCAGCGCGAACTCGGCGCGGCGATGTTCAAGGCGCTCACGGTCGAGGGCTCGGAAAAGCGCGGCATCCGGCGTCCACGTCGCCTGCAGGCCCTCTGCCGGATTCTCGAGG
>CAYVDZ010000624.1:0-3770 GCA_964450575.1 uncultured Opitutus sp. | reverse complement strand
ACAGCCAGTGGGTGAAGACGCCCAACGGCGACCTCTACCTGTTCTACCGCCACGGCTCCCATCGCAGCGACTGGGTTTACCAAAAATCGACCGACGACGGCCGCACGTTCTCTTCCCCGGTGTCGGTGCTGAAGAACAAGCTCAGTTCCTACTCTCTGATCACGGAAGACGCGTGGTATGCCTGGTTCGAAAACGGAAAGGGCGACACCATCACGGCCCATTACGTTTACCATGCCTGCGCCAACCCCGGCCACGTCCGCGCCGACGTCAACGCCTACTACATGGCGATGAACACGCGCGACGGCTCATGGGCCACGGTCAAGGGCGAGCCGATCAAACTCCCGGTCACGAAGGAATTCGCGGACAAATACACCCTCGTCTGGGATTCCGACAAAGAGCGCACGAGCCACGGCACCGCGCGGGTCGACGCGGATGGCAATCCGCACTTCACCATCCGGGGGAAAGGTCTGACCTATATGCGCTGGCTGGGCGATGCGTGGCAAAAGCCGACGCCGATCGCGGTTGCCGGCCAAGGCGTCGTGAACGAGGGCGACTTCATCATCGATTCTTCCACGAAGATTCGCGCGCTGCTCACCAGCACCCACGAGGGCACAAGCGAAGTCGGCTGGTGGAATTCCGCCGACGGCGGCCTCACCTGGGCCAAGGGCGCCGCCCTGATCTCGTCGCGCGACTCGACCTTCGAGCCGACGTCGTTTGTGCGCAACGCCCACCCCGACGCGCGCATGTTAATCACCGAGAAGAAGCGCAATGCCGGCCACCTCTACTGCAATATGTACCTCATCGGTGACCACGGCCCGCTCGGTCGCCCGGCCGCCGAGGCCAGTCACCTCGGCGATCGTTTGGAGCAGATCAAACTTCTGCCGAAGGAAACGCCCAAGATGGACGCCAAGCGGAAGAAACGGGCCGCGTACGCCGCCGAAGAGCCGTAAGCGCCGGATAGTTTCAAATGAACGTTTATCTCCGACTCGCGAGTGTTTTTGGCGCACCCGGCGGACGATGTGAAACCGCAGCCCTTCGCCGTCGTGACCACGCCCAAAAAATTCCGTAAGATGGAAAAAGCCACCAAAAGGAAAAACTGATCCATGCCCTCCTCGCTCCTCCGACTGGTCGCGCTCGCGGCCCTTCTCGCGCAGCCCGCCGCCGCGGCGTCGCCCAACTTTATCTTCATTCTGACTGACGATCTGGGCTGGACGAGTCTTTCGCAGCGGATGGACGACCGCGTGCCGAATTCGAAAAGCGATTATCACGAGACGCCCAACCTCGAGCGCCTCGCGCGGGGCGGCATGCGCTTCACCAACAGCTACGCGCCGGACGCGCTGTGCTGCCCGACCCGGCGCAGTATCCAGTTTGGGCAGACGCCCGCGCGCCAGGGCGACGAACGTTTCCCGAGAAATTACGATCCGGCGAAAAATCCCCGGCTCACGATCCCCTCGATGCTGAAGTCAGCCAATCCCGGCTACCGCACGGCGCACTACGGCAAGTGGGATCTCCGCTCCGGTGTTTTCCCGGAGCAGCTCGGCTACGACGAAAGCGACGGCAACACCGGCAACAAGAACGGCGACGTCTCTTCCGACAAGGGTTCGAAGTGGACGGACCACTATCTGAACAGCGACCCCAAACGAATCGAGACGCTGACCGCCCGCGCGATCAATTTTGTGCAGCGCAATCACGCCGCCGGCAGCCCGTTCTACCTGCAGCTCTCGCACTACGCGACGCACGTCGACATGCAGGCCAAGGAGGAGACCTACGCCAAATACGTTGCGAAACCGAAGGGGCGCATCCACTCGCATCCCGCTTGGGCCGGCATGATGGAGGATCTGGACAGCGGCATCGGCCGACTCCTCGACGAGGTGGATCGACTCGGCCTGGCCGACAACACCTATATCATTCTGATGGCGGACAACGGCGCGGCGGAATTTATCCCGCCGGTGAAAAACAAGATGGCGCCTCCGTCTGAATTTCCGGTGCCACCCCGCAACACGCCGTTGCGCGGCGGCAAGTGGGTGCTCTACGAGGGCGGGATTCGCGTGCCTTTCATCGTGCGCGGCCCGGGCATCAAGCCGGGTTCGCAATGCAATGTGCCGGTCGCGGGCTGGGATCTACTGCCGACCCTGGCGGACCTCGCCGGTTACACCAAGCCGCTCCCGGCCGATCTCGACGGCGGCAGTTTTCGCGAATTACTCACCCGGGGTGACGGCGTGGTGAAGCGCGCGGATGACGCTATGTTTTTCCACCGCTACGCCAGCGGCTATCCGCACTCCGCCATCCGGGTGGGCGACTTCAAGCTGATCAAAATTTGGAAGACCAACGCGCTTGAGCTCTACAACTTGAAGGACGACCTCGGCGAACGGAACGATCTCGCGGCCAAGCTCCCGGCCAAGACTCAGGAGCTGCACGCCAAACTCATGGACTATTTCAAACGCGTCGATGCCGAGGTGCTGCACGGTTACGGTAAGGCGAAGGCGGAAGATTGAGCCGGCATCGGGCCTCGCGCGGGTTCACCGCAGGAGTCTTATCGTAGTGCCCCGCCCGGACCCGGGCCGATCCGCAACCACCTGATTCCTCCTTCAAAAAATCCCCATTCATTTTCACCGTGCGTTTTGCTTCATCCTTTTCCACCGCTCGTTCGCTTTGGTTGGCCGTCGCGACCGCCGTCGCCGCAAGTGTTGCCGGCTGGGTTCCCTCAGCGGTGGCGGCGACCAATCCGAAACCGGCGCCAACCGCCCAGCCCGGGGATGCACCCACTTTTCTCCTCCAAAACCGGCCCGAACGCCTCGACCCCTTCCGCGAAAGTCCGTTGCAAATCAACCCGCCGACCTTCCGCTGGCCGGCCACCGGCGACGCCACGACCCACCGGCTGGAGTTTTCGCGGGACGCCGCGTTTTCAAACCCCCGCCGGGAAATTACCCGCGACCCATTCTTTCGCCCGCTGGAGCCGCTCGATCCCGGAGTCTGGTATTGGCGCTCTCGCCAGGAATCTCAGACTCCCGGCGCGTGGCTCGGCCCCGAGTCCTTTGAGATTTCTGCCGACCTGCCGCGCTGACCGATCCGCGATTGGGCGGAACTCGTTCGAGAAGTGCCGACTTCACATCCGCGCCTCTACGTGCGCCAGGCGGATTTGGCGGCGTGGCGCGACAGCGCCCGTCGCCTCGGGGACGAACTCGCGCCGTGGAAAACGCGCATCCGCGCGGCGCTCGAGCAGACATTCTCCATCGACGCCTACATCGCGCGCGTCCCCGCCGATGCGGGCAGCAAAAAGAGAAAATTGGAAATCTGGGCCGCCAAGGCGGCCGGGATGGATGCCGCCCTGCCGCTCGGCGAGGAAGTTTCCGCCAGCCTTCCTCGTGGGTCCCATTCGCTTTGGAAGAAAATCGGGTCCGTTCCAGAATCGAGGAGCGCACGTAGCTCGGACACAAAACCGTCACCCCAATACAGGAACCCATCTGCTCCAGATCATGACGTAGACATTCTGAAAGCGCCATCACGGCATGCTTGCTCGTCGCGTACGGTTCCAGCAGCGGCTCCGTGGTGATGGCCGCCAGCGCTGCGGTATTGATGATGTGGCCCTCGTCTTCCTGGTCCAAAATGCGCGGCACAAAGGCACGGATGCCGTGGACGACGCTCAAGAGATTGGTCCGCAGGATCCAATCCCAAGTTTCTAACGGCGTTTCCCAAACCCGCAGAAGTTTCAAGGAGAAGTTTCAAGGGGTCATGACGCGAATCGCGAATAGAGCGTTCGAAATGTCGTC
>CAYVDZ010000623.1:1893-3774 GCA_964450575.1 uncultured Opitutus sp. | reverse complement strand
GGAAGCCGCCTTTGCGGCGGGCGGGAACGAGTTCGGCGACGGGGTGGCCGTTGCGGGCGATGACGACGTGCTCGCCTTGTTCGACGAGTTCGAGCAGGCGGGAGAGTTGGGACTTGGCTTCGTGGACGTTGACCTGCATGGCTGGCAGGACCAGACTAGTTCACCTGGTTAGCTAAGTCAAGATTGGCGGCTGTTGTGGGGATGTAGCAACTGCTCTGATTAACCTACATTCGGCAGTTGGCCCCTACCCGCCCCATGGCCTCTTGACCTGGTTCCTCGACTTCCTCAAAGCCAGTAACACCTGGACCGAGTTTGTCCGCTCCTGTCCCCTCACTCATTTCAGCCCCAATGCCCCGGACAAGGCCGCGGTCCTCGCCTCCATCGTCAATTCCATCCTCACCGGACAACGCCGCTACGGCGAGGACGGCATCACCACCTGGATCGACTGGCAGATGGATCGTACCTTCGCTTCCCCTGCTCAAATAGGAATGGGTGCTCGACCTCGACGCCACCATCAATGACCCTCTATGGTCATCAGAAGGAAGCCCGGATCGGCTATAACCCCCACGAAGCCAGGCAGACCCTCACGTCTATCAGGTTATGGTCCTCGCGGCGGGCAAGCTTGTTCTCAACGTCGATGCCCAGGCGGGCAGCAAATCGGCCAGTGAGTATGCGCAACCGGGCGGTGTGAGGGCTGGCTCGACGCGCGGGACCGCCATTGTGGCCCACGTTTTTGAGGGGCGATATTCGCTCATGCCATTGAGAAGATGATGGCGGGCGCGAGGAGGCGGCGATTGCCCTATGTGTTCCAAGCTGCGGTTGCAGACGCCGAAGGTGGCGCAGGCGCAGACGAATCGCCCGGTTAGCCAGTATTATTGCAACTACACTAGACGCGTACAGCACTCATTCATATTGTCGTAGTTGTCTCATGACTGACTAGGTCAGACGGATAAGCGAGAACACGATTTTGGTTGCTCCGCGCTGCCGGATGGAAATAGGCCCAGGTCGTATAACCAATCCGATCCGGCGTTGGTTCACTGATCGCTTCAGGCCACTTCCGGGCCGAACAGCAACCGGACCGTATTTGGTCGCCTGACACATCACCCTGAACGTCGATGGCCTTTAGGGGCGGGGTCCGTCGGCGTCGGCCTCTCAGAATCAGCGCCGCATGTTTCGCGGTTTTCACTCTGACTTCAATTTGCGCCGAACATTTTCATACTTCGTCAGGTTCATAATTCGTCAGGTCATGAATCGCTACGATTGGCCCTCCACTTGCTAAAAGAAGCCAGTTATCCGTTGACACACTGGCACGCGGCCAGATACGCACAAGGGAGAACGATGTTAGGTAATTTGGCTTTAAGCCGACGCCACAGGAGTCCATCCGGGTGTATTTGACAACCGCAGAAACCAAGCTCTCCGAAAAGGGACTCGAACGCTTGACGAGGGAAGCTCGCCACGAGTTGGCGATGCTACCTTTCCATGGCGTATTCGATAACCTGGCTTATCGCGTGGCGCCGGATGAAACCGTACCCCTTGTCGGTCAAGTGACCCGGTCGATGTTAAAGTCCGATGCCGAACGCGCCTTGAAGGGCATTGAGGGGATGCCATTTGTAATTAACGAGTTGGCCGTAATGCCCCTCTCCCCCTCCGATGATCAGCTTCGCTTAGCCCCGTACCGGGCCACCGATGACTCCTGGAGCCTCAACCGGCACGCAATGATGCCGGAGTCACGGCAGAAGATCATAAAGATGAACAAGGCGGACAGTGAAGTAAGCGCAGAGATCCGCCAATCGGTGATCACGGATTATCACGGATAAGGACCTTTCCACGTATGCCCACAACGGGAAGATCATCGTCCACTGTGGCCGGGTGACGTTGTGT
>CAYVDZ010000623.1:0-1883 GCA_964450575.1 uncultured Opitutus sp. | reverse complement strand
GTCAGAGACCGGGGGCCCAACCCCAGAAGGAGCAATATTCCCACACGAAACAAAATCACCGTCCAAAGCGCGCCGTACACTTAGCCACGAAGAGTGGCAATCACATTTCGCTGGCGAGGCCGGAGCCATCTGCTGCATAGCACGAGCACCTTTCCGCCCCGCCCATCCCCATCCGCCGGAGTGTTCCGAGGCGGTGTGGTCATTACAAAAAGGAGAATTATGAAGTCTTTCAATCGCATTAGATTTTCAAGCGCAATGGTACTATGTGCGAGCTTGATGGGAGTAACGGGTCTCGCTGAGGCGGCGCCTTGCATCGCCGGCAGTCTGCAGAGTTATACCGCGTTAGGGGCGACTGGTTGCAGCGTCGGGTCCGCGCAGTTTGCAAGTTTCAGTTTGCTTCCGGTCTCCTTCACTGAAATCAATCCGACTGATGTTCTGCTGACGCCCTCGGGCGATGGCTTCCTGGTTGGTCTGAATGCCTCCGCTTCTCCTGGCCAGACCCTGCAGTCCACGTTTTCGTTTTTGGGCAGCGGAGCCAATTTCTTGACTGGAAGCGTCGGCCTGATAGGCAGTTCGGTCACGATAGATGGAGGGAACACTGCGACGGGGGTCTTCACGCCGGGCGGGATCGCCACCGCATTCGATATCGGTATCTTTTCGGAGCTCGAAGCTTCGGTGTCGCTCGGTAACGCGACGTCCATCGCGGCCCAACTCGACTTCGTAATCGACGGCGGGACGAGCGGACTCGCTTCACTGCAGCAAGGCAGTGTGACGTTCACCGCCCAAGATGCGGAAATACCCGAACCAGCCAGCATGTTCCTTACTCTTTCAGCCTTTATAGGGTTGGCATTGATAGGCCGCCGGAACATCTCAATCAATATGAGGAGAGAATAATGAAAATCACCACCTGGAACTCCACACGCCCGCTCCTAGCCATGCTATGTGCGGGTCTTATGATCGTTCCGCAGGGAGGCTTCGCCAGCAGCCATCGCGAGGCGCCGATTACCGCACTGGATCATAAGGCCGACATCACGGACATCTACGCGTTCCGCAGTTACGAGCCTGGGAGATCTGGATTCGTGACCTTGATTATGAATGTGGACCCGTTTCTGGAGCCAGGCAATGGCCCCAACTGGTTCCCGTTCGACTCCGAAATTCTCTATGAGATCAAAGTCGACAACAATAACGACGCGGACGCGGACGTCACCTTCCAGGTTCGCTTCCAAACCGAACAGCGCCTTCCGGGGCTGTTTCAGGTGTATGCGGGCGCGGGCTCAGGTGTGAACACTCCCGCGAATTCCCCTGCTCCCGTACCTCCAGGGACGGCGCTCATTCCTCCGCAAATCGACAACTTCAATTCGGCAGGGTTGGGCCAGCGCCAAAGCTACACTGTGACCATGGTGAAGGGTGGAGTTTCCACAACGCTCACCACCGGCAGCCCGATGTATGCAGTACCTGCGAACGTCGGACCGAGAACCATGAATTACCCCGCCCTTTTCACCGCGGGCACGTATACAACGACCAGTGGCGTGAGAACCTTCGCAGGGACTGTAGACGATCCGTTCTGGATCGATTTAGGTGGGGCCTTCGATACATTGAACACGAGCGTCTCCCCGCCGGTGCTTAGCCCTGCGCAAGACGCCGCATTGACCAATTTGGCCTCCGATACGGTCTCCGGCTTCTCAGTCAATTCGATCGCGATCGAAGTGCCGATTACCATGCTCACGAGTACCGGCAATTTGGAAGCGGCCACCTCCACCTCCGCGACCATCGGTATCTGGGCGACCACTTCCCGCCCGCGCATCACAACCCGGCGCGCCCCATTAGCTTCGCTAAGCGCGGGTACTTTTTCTCAAGTGCAACGGATGGGCAATCCTCTGATC
>CAYVDZ010000622.1:0-3774 GCA_964450575.1 uncultured Opitutus sp. | reverse complement strand
GGCGCCCTGTATTACTCTCCAGGGCGCCGGTTAAGCGACGCCGGTAGGGCGACGCTTAACCGGCGCCCTGGAGAGTAATACAGGGCGATCCTTCGAAGCACCCCGACTGGAGATCGGCACGGAGGCATTTCATCCCTATATTCAGCCAGGCTTTGTAACGCGGAATGCAATACCACAAGAGAATCTCCTCCTGTCCATGGTTTATGGCGAAGGCCATCTGCTAATCTTTCCCCGCATCCTAAACCCCCACGCGACAGCCGCACTACGCGGAGTCACGTCCCAGCTCAACTCCCCGCTCATGACAACTACCCGCCGCACTGCGTCGTGTTTGCTAACTGCGCTCCTTGCCCTTGCTGCCAACCTGCCAGCACAGACCGCTGCTACCCCCACCTCCACCGATTCCGACAAGGCCATCGTGCTCGATCCATTCACCGTTAAATCAGATTCGCTGGAAGGATATCGGACTCAATCCAGCGCCAGCGGTCTTGGCTTCACGCTCGCGATCGATCGCGTTCCCATTCCGTTGATCGTCCTCACTCCTCGCTTTCTTGAGGACAGCGGCATCGTCAAGGTCGAAGACGCGCTTCGTTATGTCAGCGGCGTCAGCAACACCGGTCGCTCCAGCGGCTCAGAACTGTTCGCCATCCGAGGCTTCTCCACCGGCAACGTGTTGCGCGACGGAGAGCCGTTTAATACTGCGACGGACCGCGCTATCATCGATCGAGTCGAAGTGCTCAAAGGTCCCGGAGCCATCATCTACGGCACCGCTGATCCGTCCGGCTTGGTTAATATCATTCAGAAGCAAGCGCACTTTAAAACCGAGACCATCCTCAGTGCCACGTATGCAGAATACGGCTCGTTCAGCGGCCTCATCGATCATAATCAAGCGTTGGCACGGACCGGCCAATGGCGCGCGGCGGCTCGCATGATTCTCGGTCAATCACGGGAGGGTTTCGCCCGCGCAAATGAATTCCGCGACCGCACGATCGTATCACCCGCTTTCCACGTGGAGTACGGCAAGAATACGGTGATCGATGCACGGATCAATTGGTCGAAGGAAGATGGCCGTCTCAACCGCATCCAGACTCCCTTCCGCAATACCGGCGAAGGCGGGAGTGTTTTCGCGCGGGGTTTCGTTCCGATCTTCCGCGATTTCACCTTCGTGACCCCGCACGACGACTGGCAACAGGAAGACAAGGGCGTCAGCCTGCGACTGGTTCAACACGTTGGTGCCAACACCACGGTTCTGGCTTCCTTCGTGCAGACCGAAATCGATGGAGTGCACTACTTCAACATCGGCACCGGCCGCATGGGAGCGAACGCCCAGGGACAATTTATTGCCGGTCCCGCCCGCATGGTCGTGGAGCCCCGCAAGACCGATCACCGCGGCCTCTCCCTCAAGGTTCTGCATGATTTGAAACTGGGAAAAACCGACCATAAACTTTCATTCGGGTACCGCGACAATAAGGATACAAATTTCGGTTACGCCTATTTCGACAGCCGCGTCTTCGCCAATGAAGCCACGATTGTCGCTGATGCCAACGGCCCGAAGGTCGTATCGTTTCCCGGCGCACCACGCTCGGTCTTCAGCCTGAACGATCCCTTCGCTACGCCCATCACCGGTGTCGCGAGCAATACCAATCCCAACCCGGTGCCGGTCACCAGCGCCTATATCACCGACTATATTACACTCATGGAGGGTCGACTGAACTTTCTGGTGGGTGGACATTTCATTGATATCCGGTCCCAGAACAAAACCGCCACGTCTCCCCAGTTCGGTGCGATTTTCGAACTTGCCAAGGGCTACAATCTCTACGCCCTCACCTCCGATTCCTATCGGCCCAACGGGCCCGCGAGTACGATCAACCCGTCTCTCGGTTTCGTGGATCCGGAGAAGGGCTCCGGCAAGGAAGTCGGACTAAAGTTCAGTCCGCTTGATGGCAAACTAACCGGAACGCTCGCGGTTTATCGCATCACTCGGGAGAACATCGTTCAATTCCTCGGAGGCGTCTTCACCGAAAATAATAATATCCCGAGCGGCGAAGAGCTCTCTCAGGGCCTGGAGCTCGATCTCGTGTACACGCCCATTCCGAATCTCTCGATCATGGCCGCGTACGCCTACACCGACGCATACGTGAGTAAGAATGTCATTACGGGCGACAACAACAGTCCGGACGAAAATCGTGATGGCGTTCCTGATATTATCGGACTTCCCAAGGAGGGCGTTGCGAAACACGACATCCGCCTCTGGATGAGCTACGATTTCAAACGGGATACCCCATTCCGCGGCCTGTCATTCGGCGGAGGCGTCACCTGGCGCCAGGGTCCGATCCAGCAGTTTCCCACCTACATCCATCGCTTCGTCCAGCAGGTGGATGACCCCGTCCGCTTCGATTTCTTTGCAGCGTATAGAACCAAGGTCATCGGCCGAGATACCAGCTTCCGCTTGAACTGGCAGAACGTGACTAACGCCGACTATCGCGACCGCCGCGGTTACTTCGTGACTCCATCCACGCTCCAGTTCTCCACCGACATTCGGTTCTAAGTCCGACCTCGTACGCTCCCGCTACCACCGATGGAAGACCCGGCTCCGGGCGGACTATGTCGTTGTTTAACCTCACTCGCCATCGTATCCAAATTTCCACGATGCTTGCCTTGAGCATCGTGGGGCCGCGGTTCCGCTAACGAGCGTTGCCGCACGGCCTTCTTGGGAAATCGACCTTCTCTCATCTAAACAAAGCTGCCGCGATTTATCCTCGTCGTGGCAGCTTTCGCCATCGAGATTCATTTTGGTTTTCCCCGCTCTCGCATCCGATCTTTCGTCTCATTCCTTCGCTTGATGCCGCCCAACATTCTCTTCGTCATGACCGATCAGCAGCGGTTCGATACCATTGCTGCCCTTGGCGCCACTCCTGCCTGCACCCCCAATCTCGACCGTCTCGTCCGTCGCGGGGTCGCTTGCACCAACGCTTACTCGTCTTGTCCGGTGTGCGTGCCCGCCCGGTACTCGCTCATGAGCGGGTGCGAGCCCTCGAAAACCAGTTGGTTGAGCAACTGGGCTCCGGGCGACCACGTCCGCGAACGCTGCGGCCCTTACCTCGCGGAAACCATGGCCGCCCGCGGCTACCGCACGTGGGGCCTGGGTAAATTTCACACCGAGCCGCGCCTCGAGCCGCTCGGGTTTCATGTCCACGAATATAGCGAAGAACTCTGGCCGACCGAGGAGGATTTCCTCAGCGACGATTACGTGCGCTGGCTTCGCGTGCGTTCCCCTGACTTCGCACACATCGAACAGGTTCACGGCGAACGCAGCGATATGTACTACGTGCCGCAATTGCGCCCCATGCCCGCCGCCCTCACCGGCGAAGCCTGGCTCGCCACCCGCGCCGCCGAGGAACTGGCCAATCCGGATCCGCGGCCGTATTTCGGTTTCGTTTCATTCGTCACTCCGCATCCGCCGATCGCCCCGCCCGTCCCTTACAACCGGATGTTCAATCCGGATGACATGCCGAGTCCGCAACTCGGCGATCCCGCCGTCGATGAGGCCGATGACTATCTCGCGTGGATGAACCACGCCGTCTGGGCCTGCGAGATTCCGCCGTCGCAAGCCCGTCGCCTGCGCGCGCGCTATCTCGGCTCGATTACGTTTATCGACGACTGCATCGGTCGCATCCTGGATGCGGTCGAGGCGCGTCCTGACGCTGCCAATACGATCATCTGTTTCTTCTCCGACCACGGCGATCACATGGGTGATCATCGCGCCTGGCAAAAAGA
>CAYVDZ010000621.1:0-3779 GCA_964450575.1 uncultured Opitutus sp. | reverse complement strand
GGGGGTCGAGCTGGAGTTCGAACTCGCAGGCGACGGAGCCGCCAGCAGGCACCTGCACCGTGGCGGCCTGGCTTTCCATCCCGAGATAAAGCACGCGGATATTGGCCGTACCGGCAGGAACGCCAGCGAAGCGATAGGAACCACTCTCGTCCGTAATTGCCTCACGGCTGATGCCCTCGATGGTCACACGGGCATTGACGAGCGCGTTGCCGCTGGCGGCGTTGAAGACGCGGCCCTCGACGACGCCCGTGGAAACCTGGGCATGGAGCGCAGGCGCGGTGGCGAGAGTAAGGACCGTGCTGGTGGCAATTAAGACCAGAGCATGCGAACTCAACAAGGCTGCGGCAAAGCGGACGAGAAAACGATCCGGGCGCACAGCGGTGCCGCGGCGATGGGTTTGGAGGTTCATGAATGCAGGGGTTGCAGGGGTTGCAGCGCGGGTAGTTCCGCAGCTCGAGGTGAACGACGGCAGCGCGGACTTCCCCGAACAATGGCAAACGAGTGGTCTCTTTATGGGGCCTCTTATGGTCCGAGCGGGAATGGCAGCCCGCACAAGTACTGACGCTGTCGGGTCCCGCTCACTTCGATTCGACGGTGAACAACTGGTTCGGCTGCGACCACACGATGCGGGCCAGGAGCACGCGATTGTAGGCCCGGCTTCCCTTGGTTGGAATTTCCGAGGAAATTACCCAGGTTTCCTGCGGGCTGAAGTCGAGTACACCAAATCCCGCCCCGAGGTCCGCATCGCTCTCAGGAATCAAGACCCTTTCGGTGGCGCGGATAATGTGGAGCTTGTCGGGATCGACTTGGGCGATAAAGAGCGGAGCGCGGTGACGGAAGACGTGATCGTTGCTGGCGCCACGGCGGGTATAGACCAGATAAAGGGTTTCGTTGTGCGCGACCCAATGCTGCTGCGTATTGTAGCTGCCGAGCACCTTGCCATCGTCATAGGTCCATTCCACGAAGGGTTCGTAGTTGAGTCCGTCTTTGCCGCGCGCGACGAAAGCCGAGTGGTCAGCGCGCATGGTGAGAAAGAAGCGACCCTGGAAGCCGGTTACCGAGGGTTCATAAAGTCCGCGTTCCCGTGGGATGACAAATTCCGAACCGTGCTCGACGTAGGTCAGCTTGTGACCATCGAAGCGGCAGCGCGCGACGATCGTTGTATAAAATCGGTGCGCCGGATCCTTGCGGTACCGGATCGGAAGCAGGATCTCGCCGTTCGGGAGGTCAAAGCGCTGGTTGCAGCCGGAATTTGGTTCCAGGAACGGTTTGCCCTCACGGTCGGACGCCGGGAGATCGAGCAGCTTAAGTTCACTCCAGCGATTCTGTGCCGGGGTGTATATTGCGTAAGAGACGCGCTCGAGCCCGCGGTCTTCCCTGGTTCCGCCGAGAAACCCGAACGTTTTACCCGTGGCGAGTACAACGCCAGTCGCGGCGTGCCATTGCGGATAAACGTCGCCGATCACGAAGTCATATCCTTCCGGCATGCGCGTGCGGCGCAGGCTCTCGATTCGCGATGGAGGACTCCACGTCCACCCGCCATCGCCCGATACCAGCTGAAACATGTCCTTGTAGCCGTGCGTGACGGTGGGATCCGTTTCCTGGGTCGTCAGTATTACGCGGGAAGGCTTTCCGGGAATGAGGGCGGCGCGGGATTGAGTGAAAAACTGGAGGTCGTGTCCGGTAAGGATGGTTTCCAACTCGACGCGATACGGCGGGCGAGGAGGTGCGGCGGTGGCCCCTTCGATGGTAAGCACAGCTGCCAGCGCCGTAAATGACGTGCCGAGTGAAAGAAGGTGGAGGAGTGTCATAGGAGTAGATGGGTTCACGTGTGCCCGTTATGGGGCCGCAAGCGACCTCTGCGAAAGCACGAATTTGGCGGGCGACAAGGTTGGAAACGCGACTGTCGAAAAAAGCCAAGCCGCACGAAAGCACGCACGGGAGGTGCATTCATGAGACCACTCGTCAGGTATTGTCTGCGAAATGGCTGGGGCGAGTCTCGGCCTCTTCTTATTCGCATGACTTCGAAACAACTTCGCGCCGCGCTGCGCAACGGGGACCGGGTTTATGGAACGCTCATTGTTTCGGATTCACCGCGGTGGCCGGCACAGATTGCCGGAATCGGTCTCGATTTCGTTTTCATCGACACCGAGCACGTTGCCCTCGATCGGCAGGCGCTGGCCTGGATGTGCCAGACGTACTCCGCGCTGGGATTGCCGCCGATTGTACGGATTCCGTCACCCGACCCGTACGCAGCAACGATGGCGCTTGACGCTGGCGCGGCCGGAATCGTTGCACCCTATATCGAAACGGCGGATCAGGTGCGGTCGTTGCATGGCGCCGTTAAACTCCGTCCCATCAAGGGAGCACGACTCGAGGCGGTGTTGAGCGGCCGTGCCCGATTCGAGCCGGAGCTGGAAGCGTATCAACAAAAGCACCACGCAGAAACCATGCTGATCATCAACGTCGAAAGCCGGCCTGCGATCGAGAATCTCGACGCCTTGCTCGCAGTGGACGGCGTTGATGCCGTGTTGATCGGCCCGCATGATCTGTCGTGTAGTTTGGGAATTCCGGAGCGGTATGATGCGCCGGAGTTTGAAGCTGCGGTGCGCACCATCGCGCACCGCGCCCGGGCCCGGGGGATCGGCGTGGGGATCCATTCCTGGATGGGGACAGCGCGGGAGATCGCCTGGGCGGAAGCGGGGATGAACGTTCTCATCCACAGCGCGGACATCATCGCGATGCAACAGACGCTCACCGCCGAGATCCGCGAACTGCGCACTGCGCTCGGCGATCTGGAGTCGGGCGGTCAGGCGCAGGTGGTGAATATCTGAGAGGTTGCCCTGGGCGGCCCATCTCTGTGACTTCTGGACCGCCAAGGCAGCGTTTGCTTTACCATTCTCCATTCCGCCCAAATTTCGCGCGAGCGTTCTGGCCGAAGCACCCGGCGGCACGGTCGATCGCGGCAAGAATTTCGTACGCGGAGCGATTCTCGATTTCGCGCGCCGCAGGAATCAGGGTGTCGCACTCGTTGCCATCCATAAAGCTCGCCGCGTCGACGAGGCGAGCTTCGTCCTCGGCCGGTACGGCCAGGAAACCATGCTTGTCGGCATGGATGAACTGGCCGGGCTTGATTCGGCGACCGAAGACCTCCACCTCCACGTCCCAGCGCACCGGGCAGCTGAACGCGTGACCGACGCAGAGCCGGCGCGCGAGGGCCTTGAAGCCGGCGTTGTTCATCTCGTCGAGGTCGCGAATACCGCCATCGGTGATCGTGCCCACGCAGCCGAGGCTGCGGTGAATATTACTGTTCACCTCGCCCCAAAACGCCCCGACGGCGCGCGGTTTATCGAGGTCCTGCACGACGACGATCTTCGGGCCCGGCACGCTCGCGACGTAGCGGCGATACTCACTCCACGCGTTGGGATTCGCGGATGGGTGGGCGGCATTGCTCGGTTCGCACACGACAGTCACCGCGCGGCCTACCATCGGGCCCGGGTGCGGCATGAAGTCGCGCGTCTCCTCAGCGTTGAACCCCGTCTGCGCGGTGTCGTGCCGGGTGATCTGCTCCCAACCGTTGTAAATCGTCGGTGTGTTCCAACGCTTCAATTGGAGCATATCCGCATGCGTGATAGGAGTGTTCATCGGTGCGAAATGGACGGCGTTCGAGGGCGGTCAGATATTGAGCGTGCGTCCGAACGCGGACTCCGCGGTGTCGCCGAGGCGCGCCTTGAGGTCGCCGAGTTCCCGGCGAATCCCCTCTGAAAACAGGATGATGT
>CAYVDZ010000620.1:0-3781 GCA_964450575.1 uncultured Opitutus sp. | reverse complement strand
AGAGCGATTCGGTCGCGAGCGTGATCTTCAAACGCGCAGCGGTGCAGACCGCCGTGCGCGGCGATGCACCGCCTGAGCCGGTGAAGTTTTCGCCCCGCGTGGGCCTGAGTCTCCTGGATCGGGCGCGCGCGTATCCGGTTTTGGTTACATCGCTGCCAAAGGCCGTCGAAGGCGTCACACTCCGCGCGCAAAATCGGAAGGTCGAATTGCCCGACCTCGAAATCACGGTGCAGGAAGTCTATCGGTTTTCGAAAGAGGACGCGGTCGTCTTCCTTCTCCGGCTTAAGAACACGTCGGACAGCGTAGTCGATCTGGTGCCGAGCACGTTTGCTGCACGCGTCGCGCAGGAACGGTTTGAGCAGTCGATTGCCAATGGTCCGCGAATGCTGGGACCGGGCGAAAGCGCCGAGGCCGAATTCGCGATTGTCGGTTTGCAGGACGGCACGCGCAACGACCTGAGCGCCGACAACGCGTTCACCATTCTCATCAACAGTGCACGGCGCGAGACGAAGGTCGCCGCCGTCACGACTCCGGCAACTTCAACGGAGATCCCGCAACCATGAACCCGCGCAGCCTCGGTAATTTCTTCAAGAGTAAGTTCGGCTTGTTCGTGGTGTTCGTTGTCGTGCTCTTCTCCGGCCTTTGGATGTATGGCCGCCATCAGGTGGGTGAGCGCGAGGCGGCGAAGCTGGCCGCGCACAAAGGAAAGAAGATCGAACTCGGACAAGTGAAGCTGCCGCTCAACCAAGGACTGGAAAGCGGCGTGCCGCAGCATGTGAAACCAAACGCCGGCACGGCCTCAGAGAAAGAGACAACCGGAGGCGGTATCGTCCCCTTTCGTCCGGCGGCTCCCGTGCCTGCCACGTCGGTAGCGGTCGCGGCGACAGGAAACGCGAGAACGAGCTCTGCGCCGAAAGCGGAGCCGAAACCGCGCAAGGTCCGCTATGCGTCGCTCCTCGCGAGTTACGACGCGCCACCGGTGCGAACGGAACGTGCGGAGACGCCTGCTCCGGAGCGCTTCATGCCTTTTGGCACCCTGCTGAAGTGCAAACTCGTGAACACGATCGACAGCGCAAATCTCGAAACACCCGTCATCGCCATGCTTCTCGAAGATGTGTGGCAGAACGGAAAGAAAGTCATTCCCGCCAATACGCTCGTGCATGGCACGGCGCGCTCGGGGCGGATGCGCGACCGCGTGACTGCAACCGGTGCCTGGCGCTTCGTGTGGCAGGATGGTCGCGAGCTGGTGTTCAACGGCGTCGCATTGGATCGTGAATACGAGCAGGACATTGACGGCTACGGAATCACCGATGGCTCGGGCGGCATCAAGGGGCGCGTCATGGCGACCGATGATTTGCAGGAACTCAAGATGCTCGCCTCGGCTGCACTGAGCGGCTTTGCGCGCGGCACGCAGGACCGCCAGCAGAGCGCTCTCGGAACCACGATCACCGGCTCAGTCTCGAATGGCGTGCGCGAGGGCGTCGGCGACGTTTTCGATCTCTACGCCAAACGCACGCTGAAGGACATCGAGGAGAACGGCTACTTCGTCCGCGTGGCGGCCGGCAAGGAATTTTATGTATACGTGCTTGGATCGGTCGATCCGCAGAAGGCCAGCGTCGCGGGCGTGAAGTTCAAGGCGACCGCCGCCGCGCCGGATTCGGGCGCTGAGGCACCACCGCCCTCCCCCTCAACGAAAGGATGAACATGCACCCCATGATAATTTTGTTCGCACCTCTGCTCGTCGCCGGTTGCGCCCTGCAACCTACTGTCGCGCAAAACACGCCGCCGCCCGCTCCGCCGGTCACGGTTGCCGCCGTCATGCCGACGAAGCTGGTCGAGACCCGCTACGACGTGCGTGGCTATCGCGCGGCGGCGAATTCGTCGCTTCGCCACGAAGCGCACGCTGTCTATCGGCGCACACGCGTGCCGGTCACGGCGAGCGACGAACTCGAAACGGTGTCGCGTGCATCGTATCCACCGGCGAGCGTGGCACCGTTGCCCGCGAGCGAAGAGTTGAACGGGGAACTCGCCACGCAAAAGCAGATCACGACGGAGTTGCGAGCGATGCAGACTTCGATGGCGGAAACCAATCAACAGATGCAGGCACAGTATGCGCTGCTCGTTCGGCAAAGTGGGGAGGCGCTGAAGCTGCGCACTCAACTCGAAACGGAGCGCAATCGCATCCGCAACGCGTCACCGGCAGAAGTCGCGCCCGTTGCGCCAGCCGCCCTGCCAAGCAGTCGTGCGGAGGTGAAGTGGTAGTTTCACCGTGATGCTGACCAACGAACATCGCGAAAAACTGAGGACGCTGCCTTCGCGGTTGAAGGCGCTCCTCACCGGGCAGGACATGGCGATCGATCTCGTGTCGGAACGCCTGCAGCACGGCGAACTCGGGCTCACGACACCGGGGCGACCGAAAGCGAGTTTCATGTTTCTCGGTCCGACTGGCGTCGGAAAGACTGAGCTGACGTTGCGCTTCACGGAGGACCTGATCGGTCCCGGCCGGGTCGTGCGACTCGACATGTCGGAGTATCAGACAGCGGACCGGCTCGCGCTGTTGCTTGGCACAGCCGAGGAAGCCGGGCGCATCGCGGAAGGCTTCGACGCGTGCGAAGGACGCGGGACGCTGCTCTTCGATGAAATCGAGAAGGCGCATCCGCGTGTCCTGGATGTGCTGCTGCAACTCCTCGATGCCGCGCGCCTGACAACCGGTCGCAACCGGGTGATCGATTTCTCGGAGTGGTATGTCGTCCTCACGAGCAACATCGGGGCGCAGCGCATCATGACGATGCGTAAGTCCAAGTATGAGACGATGGAGCGCCTCGTCCGTCAGGACGCGCAGCGCGAACTCCGACCGGAAATCTTCGCGCGTATCACTGTAACGGTCGTATTCAATAGACTTGGCTACGACGCGCAGTGCGAAATTGCCGGAGGCATGATCGCGAAGGAGTGCGCCGCTTTGTTCGCCCGTGGGTTCGTAATATCACCCGAGCAACAGGTGTCCGAGATCGTGATTCAACGCGGCTACCACGAACGGCTCGGCGCGCGTCCGATGCGCGACGCCACGGAACTTTTGATCCGCAACGCCCTCGCGCAGGAACTGCTGCGCGGCGGTGACGGAGCCGGTCGGCTGGTGCCGCATGCGGACGGGCAGCAACTTCAACTCACACCCGCCGCTTTCTGACATGCTGCCAAAAACGGCCACTCCTCGCATCGTCGTTTTGGAGGCGAATCGCCTCTACGGCGATTTGGTCAGTCGCCACATCAAAGAGTATTGGCGCGGGGCAAAGGTGGAGGTCTTCCAAAAGGGTTTCGATGCGTTGGACGCGATTCAAGCGAGCGTGCCAGACATGTTCATCGGAGGAGTGAACGTCGAGGACATGGACGGCCTGGAACATTTCGAGCCGTTCATCGACGGCAACCTGCCAATCCTGATCGTCACGAACCACAAGGATGCGCGGACCTTCTGTCTGTTGCGGGAGATTCGCTACGATGGAATCTACGACGCGCGTGAGGAAGGTCTCGAAAACTTGCACATAGCGATGCAGGCAGCGCTCGCGCATCGTCTCTATGTCAGTCCGTCCCTCGTGCCGCTCCTGAAAAAGCCGAAGAATCTCACATTGGATTCGCTCACGGAGAAGGAGCAAATCGTCCTCTCGACCATCGGTGATGGCTCAGACGATCAACAGGCCGCTGAGAAGCTCGGCCTTTCATACCGAACGGTGAACACGCACCGCAAAACGATCATGGGCAAACTCGGGCTGCACCACAAAGGGCAGAT
>CAYVDZ010000619.1:0-3783 GCA_964450575.1 uncultured Opitutus sp. | reverse complement strand
GCCCCCAACCACCCCCACCACGCCTCCCTCCGATGGCGGCGGCACCACCACGCCTCCGAACCCGGTCATTGCGGAAAACGCGCTCGCGCGTCTGCCCGAGGTGGGCGACCACCAGTTGCGCGTGCTCTCGCCGACGACGCTCGAACTCAACCGCATCACCACGAAGCAACCCGATCCGGCGCCACCAACGGACTGGAACTTCATCAGCAGCACCGGTGCGTTCAGCGCGCCAGCCACCTCGCAATTCGCCGTGACGGTCAATGGCAACGCGGTCTCCGTGAAGTCCGTCGGCTTCCGTCGTCGCGTCGCCTACGCCGCCCTCAACCAGCGCGATCTCCGCATCGACAACGCGCTGTTCCTCGAACTCTCGAGCGCAGTGCCGGAAGGCGCCACGGTCGAGGTGAAAAACCCGTCCGCGAGCCTCTGGCCCGCTTCGTTCATGTTCAAGTCAGCCGCCAGCGCCACGCGCTTCAACCCGGCGATCCACGTCAACCAGGAAGGCTACGTCCCGACCTTCGCCAAAAAAGCGATGATCGGCTACTACCTCGGCAGTATGGGCGAGATGAGCATCAACGGCTCGGCCGGCTTCAAGCTCGTCAACGCCGCCACCGGCGCGACCGTCCACACCGGCTCGCTCGTCGCCCGCAAGGAAACCGGTTACGTGTATTCGCCTCAGCCCTACCAACAGGTGTTCGAGGCTGACTTCACGAGCTTCACCACCCCGGGCGAATACCAGCTCGTCGTTCCGGGCTACGGCGCCTCCCTGCCGTTCCTTATCAACGATGGCATCGCGATGAACTTCACCCGCACCTACGCGCAGGGTCTCTATCACCAGCGCTGCGGCACCGACTGTAAGCTGCCCTTCACCCGGCACACTCACGGCGCGTGTCACACCGCCCAGGCGGAAATCCCGTCGCCCCAATCATCCTATTCCTTCACCTACACGACCATCGCGTCGCGCAACGGTGATGCGAAGAGCGATCCCCGCCACACCGCGCCCCGCCTGGTCGACGAAGCGTCGCTCCTCTATCCCTTTATCAACCAGGGCAGGGTCGATGTCTCCCTCGGTCATCACGACGCCGGTGACTATAGCAAATACATGACCAACAGCGCGGCCCTGGCCCACTTGCTAATGTTCACCTCGGAGAACATCGCGGGCGCCGGCGCCCTCGACAATCTCGGCCTGCCCGAGAGCGGCGACGGGATCAGCGACTTGATGCAGGAAGCGAAACACGAGGCCGACTATATCGCCAAGATGCAGGATGCCGACGGCGGCTTCTACTTCCTCGTGTATCCCAAAAGCCGATCCTACGAGAGCGACGTGATTCCCGGCACTGGCGATGTCCAAGTCGTCTGGCCCAAGAACACCGCCGCTTCCGCCGCCGCGACTGCAGCCCTCGCCCAGCTCGCATCCTCTCCGAAGTTCAAGGCGGCCTATCCGACCGACGCCGCCATGTACCTCGATAAAGCCAAAAAGGGCTGGCAGTTCCTCATGAACGCCATCGCGAAGTACGGCAAGGACGGCTCCTACCAGAAACTGACCCACTATGGTCACAACTTCTGGCACAACGACGAAATCGCCTGGGCTGCCACCGAGCTCTTCCTCGCGACCGGCGAAGCGCAGTACCATCAGAAACTCAAGGAATGGTTCCCGAATCCATCGGATCCGGAAACCTTCCGCTGGGGCTGGTGGCGCTTGTCCGAGTCCTATGGCAATGCCATCCGCAGCTACGCGTTCGCCGCCCGCTCCGGCCGGCTCAACGCCAGCCAGCTCGACGCCGCCTATCTCGCGAAGTGCGAAGAGCAGATCAAACTGGCCGGCGACGACGTCCTCAAATGGTCCAACCAGAGCGCCTACGGCACTTCGTTGCCCGAGGCCACCCGTCATGTGATGGCCGCCGGCTGGTTCTTCTCGCTCGACCAGGCCGCCGACATGGCAGTCGCGTATCAGCTCAATCCAAAGCCTGAATACATCACGGCCCTCGTCGGCAACATGAACTACGAAGGTGGCTCCAATCCGATCAACGTCCCTCACCTCACCGGCGTCGGCTTCAAGCGCCAGCGCGAGATTGTTCACCAATGGGCGAACCGGGACCACAGCTCGCTGCCCATGAACGGAATTCCGCAGGGCAACGTTCAATCCGGCTACGACATGCTCTGGCACTACAGCGCCTCGGGCAACGAGCTCACCAAACTCAGCTTCCCGAGCGATGCCAACAGCGGCGCCACGTATCCGTTCTATGATCGCTGGGCCGACACGTGGAACGTCAGCACCGAGTTCGTCGTCGTGAATCAGGCCCGCGGCCTCCTGGCCGTCGCCGCCCTCGCGACCCAGACGAACGCCAAATCCACCGCGTGGAAACCCACCACCACCGCCACCATCAACGTCCCCAGCGGAGTCGCTCCGGTCGGCGTGCCCGTGACGCTCAGCCTCGACAGCACCGGGTTCAACCTCGCCGGCGCCCGCATCCTGTGGGAAGCGCGCGACCAGCAGCCCGACTTCGGTGCGACCTACACGATCACGCCGAAAAACTCCGGCGCCCAGTGGGTCGAGGCCGAGATCACCTGGCCCGATGGTCGCCGCGTTTACGCGACGGGAACCTTCAACGCCAATGCCACGCTCGTGAACTGGGTTGACGACACCCTCCCGCTCGGGGCCACCGCCATGGGCAATGAGCCGTGGACGTGGGTCACCACCCCCGCGCCCAAACTTGGCACCAAAGCTCACCAGTCGACCCTCGCCTCCGGCCTGCACGAACACGCGTTTCAATACGCCTCTGTGCCGATGGAGATCAGTGCGGGTGACACGATGTTTGTCTGGGTCTATCTCGATCCGGCCAACCTGCCTGAGCAACTCATGCTCAGCTGGAACGACGGCTCCTGGGAGCACCGCGCGTTCTGGGGCGCCGACAAGATTGGCTACGGCACGCTCGGCACCGCCGGTCGCTACCGCGCAGGCAATTTGCCCGCCGGCGGCCAGTGGGTGAAACTCGAAGTCCCTGCCAAAGCCGTGGGCCTCGAAGGCAGCAAGATTCACGGCATGTCGTTCTCCGCCTTCGGGGGACGCGTGACGTGGGACGCCACCGGAAAGACCTCCCCGGCAAACTAACGGATCGACTACAAACTTTGTCACCGCGGGGTGCGCGACGGATTGCGTCGCGTGTCAACTCCACGCAACCGAAGAAGCCGCCCGCAAAGGCAAACCTCGCGGTGACATTATCAAGGCAACCCAGGATCCACCTCTGAGACACTCGATCCGACTATATTGTCCGGGTCGTAAAGGCTAACACCAAGCGCCGGGCAGCATTCGCTGCCCGGCGCTTCGGCTTTCAGGCGCTTCACTCCTCGATGGAACGCTCGGTCGGGCCTGAATCGTCGCAATTCGATTTATCATATAGCGGGCCTATATAGATAGGGACTGCCTGTGGCCTATATAGATAGGGACTGCCTGTTACATGTTACGAGTGTCTCGAGTCCAAAGTGGGAGTCGGGTTGGATTTGAACACTTCAGCTTCACCACGTGAGGCGCCCGGCTCCCCTCTTTCTTTTTCAGATGAAGGCCCGGCAGAACAAGCTCCTGCCAGTCCGGCGGCGGCGCTCGGAAATCGCTCCACCGCTGATCACGCGGATGAAGCGGATGCCCGAGGTTGTCGTCGGTCGACGTGCCGCCCGTCGGACGGGGTCTGCCTGTTACATGTTACAAAAGCGAAAAACCGACACCCGCACTACTTTGGGTCGCCCATGGCGGGCGATTGGGAAATCCAGCGATACGGCGCACCCGCG
>CAYVDZ010000618.1:0-3784 GCA_964450575.1 uncultured Opitutus sp. | reverse complement strand
TGTTTCACGAACTCGCGGGACGTCGAAGGCTCTTGAGCTGGATGAGTCATGAAGCGCGAATCAAAATGAGAGCAAGGCGCAGCCTGTCAATGCCTGCAATCCATCCGGCGCCTCACAGCTTGGCCTGAGTGGGTACTTTTACGCGGGCCAGCAAGGTTTCCGCGATCTCTCGAAAGATAGTTGCAGCTTCGCTTTGCGGCGCGTCTACCACGATGGGCATACCCGTGTCTCCCCCGGCGCGGATCTCCGGGATCAAGGGAACTTGGCCGAGCAGCGTGGTGCCGAGTTTTTCAGCCGTAATAATACCCCCACCGCTCCCGAAGAGCTCGTGCTTCTTTCCGGCGGGGTCCGTGAAATAGCTCATGTTCTCGGCGACGCCGAGAAGCGGAACGTTTACTTTCTGAAACATCAGTCCGCCCTTCCGGGCAATGTTCGTGGCTGCGGCTTGCGGCGTCGTGACGATCACAGCGCCGTCGAGCGGAATGGTCTGAACCAGCGACAACTGCGCGTCGCCCGTTCCAGGCGGCAGATCGATTAACAGAATATCAAGCTCACCCCATTTCACGTTCTGCACGAACTGTTGGATGGTCTTCATGATCATTGGCCCGCGCCAGACCACCGGGGTGTTATCGTCCACGAGGAAACCCATGCTCATGACCTTCACGCCATGACGTTCCATGGGCACGAGCATCGCGTCGGTGCCTTCGCCTTCGACATTGGGGCGACCCGCGAGGCCCATCATCAGCGGGACGCTCGGACCGTAGATGTCGCAATCCATCAGCCCGACCCGGTTGGGGCGCCCGGCCGCGGTTAACACCTGAGCGAGCGCGCAGGCGAGATTCACCGAGAAGGTGCTTTTGCCGACGCCGCCCTTGCCGGACGCGATCGCCACCGCGAACCGGATCTTCTTGGGCGCTCCCGCGGTGCCCGCCAGATTCCCGCCAGCGGCGGTCGAATGCGCGGCGGCTGCAGGAGGCGTTTTCGCGGGGCTCACTGCAATTTCCACCACGATATCTTTCACTCCCGGCAGGCCGCGCAGCGCCTTCTCCACGTCCGTCTTCAATTGCACCGGGGCCTTGGGGTCGCTGCTCGACAAGGCGAGCGCCACTTTAACCGTGCCTTCGAAATAGCCCGCGCTTCGGACCAGCCCGAACGACACAATGTCGCGGCTGAAACCGGGATACTTCACTTGCTTGAGTTGCTCTTTGATTTCGTCGGATGTCACGGTGATGCGATTGTAAGAAATTAAGGGTTGTTATGCCGCGAAGGCGGAGCAAATACAAACGCCGGTGCCTTCAGGTGCTGGTCAGCGCAAAAACGGCGGCGGCGAAACAATTCCTCGGATTGTCTTCCCTGACGCAGCCGGAGTTGCAACGACGAGCTAAGGGAGGCCATCCCTAACGTTCACGCCGTCGTCTTAAATGCAAAATCTTTTCCGTCTCCTCCTGTTCGTCGCTCTCGTTCTGACACCTGGGTTTGCGCAAGTGCGCAAACTTGGCGAGGTGCCGATTCTCGTCGATGTCAACACCGTGCCCGTACGCGTCACCGCCAGCTCGGCCGAGCTGCAAACGCTCGCGCAGGTCGCCTTCAGTGCCCACGGTCGCTACAAACTGGTGGCGAGCGGCCACGCGTTCGACATTCGTTTCACCGCCGTCGCGGCGAATCAGGTTCGCGTCGATGTCACCCGCGGCGCTGCCGCCACTCCGGTGGCTTCGCAAGTCGTCGCCGGCGTGACCCCGCGTCAGGCCTTGCTGCGGGCCGCGGATGTCGCGGTGACGCAGACCAACGGTATTGGACTTCGCGGTTTGTTCACCGGCCGCCTCGCGTTTGTTTCAAAGCGCGCGGGCAAAGGGGATGTTTATACGTCGGATCTTTTCCTCGGCGAAGCGAAGCGGGTCACCCATGACAACGCGCATGTGCTCTCGCCCCGCTGGGCGCCGGACGGTTCAAAGCTCATTTTCACCAGCTACTTTCGCTCGGGCGCACCGGACATTTTTTTGCTGGATCCAAACTCGGGCCGCAAAGACGTCTTCGTCAGCTTCCGTGGCACCAACAGCGGCGCGCGTTTCAGTCCGAATGGCCAGCAGGTCGCGATGGTTTGCACCGGCGAAGGCACTCCGGAGGTTTACATCAGCAACGCCCAAGGCCGTAACGTGGCGCGCAAGACGCGTTCCGAACAGGTCAAGTCGTCGCCGGCCTGGTCGCCCGATGGGACTCGTCTTGTTTTCGCGATGGAGCCGGGTCCGCAACTGTACGTGATGCCTGCCTCTGGCGGCACGCCGCAGCGGCTGATGTCGGGCTTTGGCTATACCGCCGAGCCAGACTGGAACCGGACAAATCCAAGTAAGATCGCCTGCACCGTGCAGGTTTCGGGGCGCTACCAAATAGCCGTGTATGATTTCACGACGGGTCGCGCCACGATCGTTTCGAACGCCGGGTTTGACGGCGTGGAGCCATCGTGGCTCGCGGATGGACGTCATTTGGTTTACACCGCCCGGGATCGGAACTCGAGTGTGCTTTGTATCCTGGACACGGAGACAAAGAAGAGCACCCGGATCTCGCCGGCGGATTCCGCCGCGATGCAGGCGAGTGTTTGGACTCCTTAAGCAAAAAGGCCCGATCGTAAAATAACGATCGGGCCTTTTTTCGTCGCGGGATTTTTTGGAGGACCGGAGTCGTTCCGGAGCACGCGACCCAACCCCGGCGAAGCCCGACAACAATGTCACGCATGACGTGACATTGTTGCGCGGGGAGGGTGAATGCAGCGACTCAGGCAATCGCGCAACGGAATTAACGCGCGGCCTGATAATTCTTCTCGGCCGCGTCCCAATCGACCACGTTCCACCACGCGGTGACGTAATCGGGGCGACGGTTCTGATAGTTCAGGTAATAAGCGTGTTCCCAGACATCGAGGCCGATGACGGGTTTGCCTTCAACGCCAGCGACGGCCTTGCCCATGAGGGGGCTGTCTTGATTGGCGGTCGAGCCGATGGAAAGCTTCTTGTCCGCGCCGACGAGCAACCAGGCCCAGCCGGAGCCGAAACGCCCGGCCGCCGCCTTGGCAAACTCGGCTTTGAAGGTGTCGAACGAACCCCACGTGGCGGTGATGGCCTCGGCGAGTTTGCCGTTGGGTGCGCCGCCTTTGCCTGGTCCCATGATGGTCCAAAAGAAAGAGTGATTACTGTGGCCACCGGCATTGTTGCGAATGGTGGTGCGAATGGCTTCCGGCACCTTGCTGAGGTCGGCGATGACCGTATTGACGTCCTGATTCGCCACCTCGGCGTGGTCCTTCAGCGCGTTATTGGCATTGGTCACGTAAGCTTGGTGGTGTTTGCCGTGATGGATTTCCATCGTCTTGGCGTCGATGTGCGGCTCGAGCGCGTTGGGAGCGTAAGGTAATTTCGGAAGTTCGAAGGCCATGATCGTGATTTATATTTCGGGTTGTGAACGAACGAGAGGGGCAAGTTATGCACCCGTGTAGGGTTACGTCAACAGGCGGATGCGGCTTTGCGGCTCAACGCATCATCGGGCTTCCGCCGATTACGGGTACGGGGATTATCCGACCCGGTGGCGGTGCTTCAGGGCGCCTGACGTTTGAGGCGAAAAAACGCCTGGAGCAGCTCACGGCACTCGTTTTCGAGCACGCCGCCGGCGGTGAGTTCGACGTGATGATTGACGCGGGGCAAATCGTTCAAATTCACGGCACCGCCCAAGCAGCCCATCTTCGGGTCGGGCACCGCGTAACACACACGCTTCACCCGCGACATGAGCATCGCGCCGGAGT
>CAYVDZ010000617.1:1862-3788 GCA_964450575.1 uncultured Opitutus sp. | reverse complement strand
GCCTGGTGTGCACCATACTCAGTAAAACGCTTCACTGCGAGCGTCCGCCCGAACCGGATAAGCGTTGTAATCGGAGCGGCCGACTGAGCCGCAACGCATCCGAGATTGACGGCGTAGCGCGTGCCGATTTCGCCGCGCGTAGCGACGATACCGGAATCGAGGCGCGTGACGAGACCAGTGTAGCTGAGCAATCGTAGCGATTCGTTCACCGCGACGGGCGCGTCACGATGGACCCAAAAGTAACATGTAGATTCAGTTTTTCCCTCGGCGGTCCAAGCGTCGTTCTTTTTGACTGAATCCGGGATGACCGTGCGCTCGATGAAATCGCGCCCCCAATCTACGAATGCTCGATGCCCCGCGTAACGCTCGGCCAAGCCGGAGTGCTCGATCCATACATCGGTGCGGTAGAATTCCTTCAGAACTCTATTCACGTCGCCGCTGGACAACCGGCCTGCCAATGCGACCGTCTTCAGTAGCAGGCGGGGATTTCCGCTAACTGCATATGCAAGAGCGTTGAAGTTGTCGCGGTTGCGCTCAATGTCAGCCTCCAGCTCCGACTCTGCCTGCCGGACCACTATATCCCGCATCGCGTCGAGATAGCCAGGCTCCAGTGGGTCGCGACTAAGCGAAATAGTAGTGGCGTCGTGAGTGGCTTGGAAAGTTTCCCCGTAAAACGTGACTCCGGGATAGACCGCTGCATTGCAGCTCAGAAACGGCGAGCGCAGATCACGGAACAGCGTGAAGAATTGTCGCTGTTGTTCAGGCCTGAATATATGCGCAGCCTCATCGAAGAAAATTGCTAGACGCGCTATGCCGCGCTCTCGACAGGCGTCTTCAACCGCATCCTTGAAATCCTCCACGCCAGGGATTTTCGCGGCGTTTATCGCAGTTCCCGGGTTCTTGTAAGACTCTTCATATTGCCGGGCGACTTGTTCCAGGGGAGTTTCGGGAATCTGGGGTAAACTAACACCGCCGCTCAATAGCGAAACGAACGGGTCGGGCTTGGTTAGCATTCCCTGTTGGTAGAGGGTGCGAACGACACGGCTGCAAAGGCGCGCCATCATCCAATGGATGAATTGCCGAGGGTCGTTCGACTGCAAAAGTGAGCTGCGTGCAAACGAGACATAAATCGGCAAAACTCGCGCAGACGCGAATGAAGCCTGCAACTCAGCCTCGGCGACTCGCAACAGGAACGATTTGCCGGTGCCCCGACTGCCTTCAAGAATCGTCGGAGTTGGTGATTTCAGGAACTCAACCGTCTTTCGATCCTGACTAGTCTCGACGAAAAGCTCCAAGATGTGCTCGGGCTTTATGTCTTCAGTGCGGATGATAAGTGTTGTTGCCATGGTCAGCTAGTGGCCCCTCCAAGCGCCGTTCGAATCTCAGGGATGTGGCCGAGCCGGTCGGTCAGTGCGGGCTCAATCGCATCGCGTTCGGCTTCGGGGATTTCATTGAAATAGCGGAGCGTGAGAGCGAAATGGAGCACCAGGACCGTCGTTTCGGCCTTTTCGCGCCATAAGTCGAATATTGGCTGATTAAATTCCAGTTTTTTTGGCAATGGAATCAACGTCGGCACATTGCCATGAACGCATTCTGAGCATTCACGATAGACCTTCGTCGCCAGGCTGCGGTAGTGGGGCAGATGCAGCTTCAACGCAGGAAAAAAGGCCTCGGCAAACCGAGTGGAGAAAATCGCATCATCTGCCTCGCCCCCGACAATCGCGTTCCAAGTGGTATCGCGACGGTTCATCAACCAGTCGCGCAGCTTCAGCTCGTTGGCGGAGAGATACACAGCTTGCAGGCAGAGTTCGAGGACAAGACGCAGCGCCTTGAAGGCGTGCCGGTAGTGCCCCTGGGTCAGCGCAAGAATCGCGAATCCATACTCGTGCGCGGCGACCTTAATGAGTTCCACCTCGCGGCGAGCGC
>CAYVDZ010000617.1:0-1852 GCA_964450575.1 uncultured Opitutus sp. | reverse complement strand
CGAAAGTTCCGAGCCGACGTGATAACATCGCGCGATCGTAACGAGATTTCCCCCCGCGAGCGACGCCTCAAAAATCTTCTGCGAGGCAGACTGCAACGACTCCAAATACAACCGAATGTCCGGCTGTTTGCTTACTGGTGCAGAGCTGGAAGACGGTGAGCTCATTGAATGAGGAAACTGAACTCTTCGCGTTTGACGCCAAACGCAATTCGCCCCCGCGCGGGAGATTTCACGAAGCCGAACACAAAGATGCCCGGTTGAATGCGAATCCATTCGATTTTTGTCTCTCGCTTCAATCGAAAGATTTTTCTGATCGGTGCGCCTCACCGCGTATTCACCAAGGGAAGCGCCGGGAGAGGATGGCGGAGACGGCGCGGCGGTCGTGATTCTCGGCCATGGCGGCGGTGAAGTCGGTGGTAGTATGATGCGAGCGGGTGCGCCAGTGGATGAACAGGCTGGTGGCCCAGCGATTGAACATGCCGTGGAGGTGCACCGCTTTGCGCCGGCGCAGGCGGCAGGTGTCGTCGTGACGCGAGGCGTCGAGCCGCGCGTGCAAGCCGGTCTCGATACCCCAGTGTTGGATGTTCGCTTCCAGCCATTGCGCCGGCGGCAGTTCGGCCTTGGGCCGGCTGGTGATGAGCTCAACGGTTTCCGGCGCTTTGCCCTCGCGCTGGCGATGCAAGCGCGCGGCTTGTGCCATCAGCGGGAATCCGGCGGCTTCCCCATCGAGTTCGCGCGCGACCAGGGTGCGCGTGACCAAGGCGCCTTTTTCCAGGTCGGTCCAGCGCACAGCCGCGGGATCTTTCAGCGGAACAAAAGGGGGGCGCCCGGATCGGGCACGTGCGCCTGCACCACGGTCTGCACGGCGGGCTGGTTGGCTTTGAGCGTCATCAGGTAATCGCCGCCGTGCGCGAGCACGATCTGGCGGGCGGTCTCCGTCTGCGTATGCATGGCGTCGATACTGACGAGCCGGCCGTCGAGCTCGAGCCGCTCGCACAAGGCGCGCACGGCCGGGATCTCGTTGGTTTTTTCGGCTACGACCTCGCTGCCCAGGTAGTGCAGGCCGGGCACGGTGACGGCGGTGACCACGTTGAGGCCGCCGCTGTGTTTGGGCACCTTGCCGTCGAGCACCACGATCTCGCCCTCGGGCGGCGCGCCGCGCACCTGGGCCTGGTGCGCCAGCAGCGCCGCTTCGATGTGCGCTTCGCTGACGTGCTCGAACATCCGGCTCAACGTCGGCTGGCTGGGCGCCGGATACTCATCCGCGGCATTGCGACGCACGCCGAGGGCGGCGCGCTGGCGGCCGGAGAGCCGGCGGGCAAAGGCCGCCAGATCTTTTTGTCCGCGCGGACAGCCGGCCAGATAAGCGCAGGCGGTGATCCCCAAAAGCGCGAAGAGCGGATACTGGCCCATGCGGCGGCGGTATTCGGGCACGCCGCGAAAGTGATCGGAGAGCGATTTAAGTTCGGCGGCTTTGAGCGTGCTGCGCACCGGCACCCTCGCCTCGACCGCGGCGAGCGCGGCTTTGAGGTGCTCGGCCTGCAGGCTGCGGAGCGCGTTTTTGACCAGTTCGCGGGCGAAGAGTCGCTTGGGCCGGTCGTGGTTTTCGTAGTAATCGCGCGACGTGCGACCGTGGCCTTTGGTCAGACCCAGCTCCGTCCAGCCCGAGGCACTATAGACACTGCCCTGGAAGCGCTCGGGATCGACAAAGGTTTCCACCACGAGCACGGGATGCCCGTAGCGGGCCTGCCAGTCGTCGCTGAGTCGCGCCAGGATTCGGCTGAGCACGACGGAGCCGAGGTTGTGCACCGTGCGCTCGGGCAGGAGCAGGAAGCGCACGTTGTTCACAACC
>CAYVDZ010000616.1:781-3797 GCA_964450575.1 uncultured Opitutus sp. | reverse complement strand
CGCCCGACTGGATCGCGCTCGAAACGATCATCGACGAGAGCGTCGTCCGCGAAATCATCCCCCAACTCAAGGCGCTCGGGGCCGAGGGGATCGTCGAGTATCCACTTAACAAGGTCGTTTACTGAGTCAGTCGCGCGGCGGCGACCCGTGCGTTCGCGCGCGGCGGATTCCACGCCCGCTGAGTTGCGTGGAAGCGTTGCCGGCTCCAATTTCCCTCATCATGTCGAAGGTAACCCTCGGTCTCCTCCAACACGCCTGTGGCACCGATGCCGCGGCGAACCTCAAGAAAACACTCGCGCTCGCCGAACGCGCCGCGAAAAAGGGCGCGAACATCATCTGCACGCAGGAGTTGTTTCGCTCGCAATATTTCTGTCAGGCCGAGAACCACGATTACTTCAAACTGGCGGAATCGATTCCCGGTCCCAGCACGAAGGCGTTTCAGGCGCTCGCTAAGAAACACGGGGTGGTAATCATTGCGTCGCTGTTCGAACGGCGCGCCTCCGGTCTCTATCATAATACTGCGATCATCATCGACGCCGACGGCACGCTGCTCGGCATCTACCGGAAGATGCACATTCCGGATGATCCGCTCTACTACGAGAAGTTCTATTTCACGCCGGGCGACACCGGTTTCAAGGCGTGGGAAACCAGGTTCGGCAAGATCGGCGTGTTGATCTGCTGGGATCAATGGTATCCGGAAGGCGCTCGGCTCACCGCGATGCAGGGCGCCGAGATTCTGTTCTTCCCGACTGCGATCGGCTGGCATCCCGGCGAGAAACAGGAGTACGGCCCCAATCAGCACGGCGCCTGGGAAACCATCCAACGCAGTCACGCGGTGGCCAATGGCTGCTATGTGGCCGCGGTCAATCGCATCGGCGTGGAAAAGCCCGAGGGCGGCGATGGCATCGAATTCTGGGGCCAGAGTTTCGTGGCAGGCACCAGCGGACAGATTCTCGCGAAAGCGAGCGTTGATCAGGAAGAGGTGATGCTGGTTCCAATTGATCTCGGCAAAGTGGATGTCACCCGCACGCACTGGCCGTTCCTGCGCGATCGGCGGATCGATGCCTACGGCGATCTGACGAAACGGTTCATCGACTGAGCCGGCTCCCTCCTTTCAAAGTAGGGCGGGTCTGTGACCCGCCGTGGGAAGGTCAAAGACCGGCCCGACCGTGGCTCGACATCCGCCGGTATTCTCAACCGTTTCATCCGGGAAAATACAGTTGAAGCCACAGATTTCACAGATGAGCACAGATTTCCAAGGTATTATAAATAAAGTCTCGTCACCTTCGGGGTGAATTGCGGACAAATGCCTCTTCATTAGTAATCCTCTGTATCCGTGCTCATTGGCGTAATCTGTGGCTAAATAAACTGCTGAATTTAGATTCATCTGTGGCAAAAAAGACATCATTCTCCCGTCCAGCGCGTTCAGCGGCGCGTCCCACTTTTACCATGGTCAAGTCGAAGTCTTCCGCCAAAACGCCGGCTCAACTCGGTTTTCGCATGCCCGCTGAATGGGAACCGCAGGCCGCGATCTGGCTCTCATGGCCGCACAAGCGTTCGTCCTGGCCGGGACAGTTTCGCCCGGTGCCGTATACGTTTGCAAAGATTGTCGCGGCGATCAGTCGCTTCCAAGCCGTGCGGATTAATGCGGCCGCGGCCCTCCAGCTTCGGGCGCAGCGGCTCTGCACGGCGGCGGGCGCGGACATGGCCAGGGTAACGTTCTACGATCATCCGACGAACGATGCGTGGTGTCGCGATCACGGTCCCATTTTCGTGAAGAACGATCAGACCGGCGAAATTGCGGTCACCGACTGGCGTTATAATGCGTGGGGCGACAAGTACCCGCCGTACGATCTCGATAATGAAATTCCGCCGAGTATCGCAGCGAAATTGAAACTGCACCGCTTCGAGCATGACATGATCCTCGAAGGCGGTTCAATCGATGTGAATGGAAAGGGCCTGCTGCTGACGAGCGAGCAGTGTCTCTTGAACCAGAACCGCAATCCGCATCTCACCCGGGAGCAGATCGAGGGCAACCTGCGCGACTACCTCGGGGTGAAGACGATCCTCTGGGTCGGTGACGGTATCCTGGGCGATGATACGGATGGCCACATCGACGACATCTCCCGCTTCTTCAAACCCGATGGTTTCATCACCTGTGTGGAAAAGAACCGGCGGGATCCCAACCAGCGGATTCTTGACGAGGTATTGGAGCGGTTACGGAGCTTTCGGACGCCCGCGGGCAACAAATTCGAGGTGGTGACGCTGCCCATGCCGAAGCCCTTTGGGTTTCAAGGTCAGCGGGTGCCGGCGAGCTATGCGAATTTTTTGATTATCAATGGAGCGGTGCTCGTGCCCACGTTTCAGCAGAAGAAGCGTGACGCCGAAGCCTGCGCGATCATCGGCGCGTGCTTTCCGGGTCGCGAAGTGATCCCGATCGATTGTTACCATCTCATCTGGGGGCTGGGGACCCTGCACTGCATCTCGCAGCAGCAGCCGGCTTGAAAGGCTGGGTCGAAACCGGGAACACTGAGGATGGATCCGGCGTTTCGACGTCATTCGGCGGTGACTCGATGGTTTCGACCCGATTTGACCCGCGTCCCGTGGACACCTGATACAGACATTCCTGTCTGTAATTTCGTTCTCCAATCCAACCCAATTCAATACCGACAGGAATGTCGGTATCACTCCGTTCGCTTGCCCTTCCCGCCGGGCGCGCCGATCGTCGAGGATGCCTTTCGCTTTTCTCATGGTAACCGCCGGCTTGGTGCTGTCCCTTTCCGGTTGTGGTTCCGTGTCTGACGCTGCGTCCGGGATGCGGGAGAAATTTGCGGAACGAAGTGCACCCACCACCAAGACGCTTTCTGCACCGCAGCGGCAGGTCTACGACGCGGTGCGCGTTGCGGCCGGGCAATTGGGATACCGCTTCGTCCGTGGCGGCGCCGCCCAAGGGGAGTACGAAGGCGTGACCGGCGTGCGCATCTACAACACCAGGACCGGCGCGACCTCGGAGGTG
>CAYVDZ010000616.1:0-771 GCA_964450575.1 uncultured Opitutus sp. | reverse complement strand
CATGGGAACCGCGCGGCAACGTTCGATGAAGGTGAGCCTCGGCCGGGCGCTGGATGGCGGTACGGAAGTAGCGGTTCGAATCACGGAAATCATTGAAGCGGACTCCTCCAACCGAGCGGGGGTGGCGACCGAATCGCCCCTGCGTGACCCAGCGTACTACGAGGTGTTTTTCCGTCAGGTTGAGCGGGCTTTGTCGCCGGATTCGTAAACTGGGGGTTCACCTGATGCGATGCAGCGGCGGATTCCACGCGCAATCGGGTCAAATTCGGGCTTGCGGCCCGTCGGTGGCTCGCGGACCCTGATCGTTCGCGACCGTTAGTCGGACAGGTTGGCGTAATGTCGCGAGCTCCCGCCAGCCTCCCACGTCAGTATAACCATCAACCAATCCGGTCCCGTTTTGCGGGATCGACCCGTCGGATGGGCGTCACTGGAGCAGACGCACGGCCGACGTATTCGTACTATGAGTTCAGTAATGCAAGACCTGTTGGCTCAGTCATCCTTCGATAAACTGAAGGAAGGCGCGATCGTCCCAGGCATCATCACCGAAATTCGCCAAAATGAAGTGGTCGTCGACATCGGCGGCAAATCTGAAGGCGTGATCCCAGCCAATGAGTTCATCGACATCGGTGAACTTCAAATCGGCTCCACCATCGAGGTCCTCGTCGAAAAGCTGGAAGACAAGAGCGGCGCTCCTGTTCTCTCCTTCGACAAGGCCGAGCAAAAGAAGAACTGGGATAATATTCTCACCAAGTTCCCCGAGGGTTCCGTGGC
>CAYVDZ010000615.1:0-3806 GCA_964450575.1 uncultured Opitutus sp. | reverse complement strand
TCGCTTCGGTATTGGGCAACACGCAACCGCTCATCATCATCGTGCTGGCGGCGCTGTTTTTGGGGGAAAAAATCACTCTGATCAAGGCGCTGGCGCTGGGGCTGGGATTGGCCGGAGTGATCCTGATGGCGTTGCCTGCGCTACGCGAACAAACCGGGCATCCTCTACTCGGCGCGATGCTGGCGCTGGGTTCTTCGGCCAGCGCGGCCGTGACCAGCGTGACCGTAAAAAGGCTTCACCCCGGTAAAAGCCTCATGGCGCTGACGGGTTGGCAACTGGTCGCCGGATGTGTGGTGCTGCTCGGTTTGTCGGTGATGTTTGAACCGCAGGGAACGATTGCGTGGACGGGCGGTTTTGTCGGTCTTTTGCTCTTCCTGGCATTGGCCGGCACCGCGTTGAGCACCTGGCTTTGGTTCTGGCTGCTGCAGCGGGCGGAGGTCGGCCGCCTTTCGTTGTATTTGTTCCTAGTCCCGGTATTCGGGCTACTGATTGCAACGAGCGGTTTTGGAGAACGATTGAACGCGTTGCAGGCGGGCGGCGTGGCGTTGATCTTCACGGCCGTCGCGCTGTCCGTGTTTGAGGGTTGGTTTGGAGCGGCGAGGCGGTCCCCACTGCGCGGGAAGCCTCCGCCCACGTCAACGCCATGTGCCAGCTCGGCACCCTCCGCGCCAATCGCCAATGGGACCTCTACTGGTCCACGAACTGACTTCACTTTCAATACACCCTCCGACTGAAGCCGTGATTTTCGTCGCGTTAAAGAATCCCGTGAGAAGCTCCGGCCAAGGTCGAGGGCACCATGGCGGAGCTCAACCGCCGCAGTCTGGAGAACCACCGCGCCGACGATCCCCCAAAGGGTTTCGATCCACCTGCGAGAGTTTAGAGCGGGTTTTACCCTATAGCGAATCGCCCCGGGAGGGCGTAGTATTTGTTGGGGTCCTTGCAGAGATTTTTTTCCGCACGCCCCCTTTGGGGCGACCCAAACCCGGGTGCCGTAGAAACAATCCCAACCCATCAAAAAACTATCATGCTAAACCAAGTCAAAACCCTGAAGGGTTACAAATTGAACAGCCACGACGGAGAGATCGGGAGGGTCCACGAATTCTATTTCGACGACCGGCACTGGACGATTCGCTACTTGGTGGCGGACACCGGAAGCTGGATGAGCGGTAGGCAGGTTCTGCTTTCCCCCTATGCCCTGGGTGCAGTGGACCCGGAAGGAAAGAATGTCGTCGTCGACCTGACCAAGAAGCAAATCGAAGAAAGCCCTTCCTTGGGCAGCGATAAACCCGTCTCCCGGCAATTCGAGGAAAGCTACTACGGCTACTACGGCATGCCGATGTATTGGGGCGGACTCTACAGTTGGGGCGCGTATTCCTATCCGATGCGGGATCGGGCAAAGTGGAGCGATCAATCCCGCGGCGAGAAAGCGTGGGATCCCAATCTGCGCAGCACGAGTGCAGTGACCGGGCATCATATCCAAGCCACCGATGGCGAGATTGGACACGTCGAGGATTTTATCATCGATACCGAAACCTGGGCCATTCGCTACCTGATTGTCAGCACCCGGAATTGGTGGCCGGGGAAAAAAGTTTTGATTTCCCCGCAATGGATTGATCGGGTCAGCTGGGACGAGTCGAAGGTGTTTGTCGGTCTTTCCCGGGAAACCATCAAACAGTTTCCTGAGTATAATGAAGCCGTCCTGCTGAACCGGGAATATGAGTCCGGCCTCTACCGTCACTATAACCGTCCGGGATATTGGGATTCCGAAAATTCGCTGGTCGATTCACCAGCCACGGCGGAACGGGAAATCTCGGGCCTTCAACGCGGACAAGCGGCGCGTGACGCCACGCCCCCAGCGGGCGCGGGCAACATCCGCTCCACCCTCATCTGACGTTTGCCCAGGAACATACCAAGGCCTCCGAAACGAGTTGGATAGAGTTAGCGGTGGTCGGGGGCCATGCGATTTACGTTTTTCGCCAAGGTCGGCTTCACCTTGGAGACTGGCGGAGGCGTAAATACTGATGAATGCACAAAAATTAATCGACACGGCCCGGGCGATCTTCGCCGGCGACAAAGGTCTGCTGGCAATGGATGAGAGCACGCCGACCTGTAATAAACGCTTCGCTAAATTGGAGATTCCCCAGACCGAGGAAATGCGGCGGGCGTATCGTGAATTGATCGTTACGGCGCCCGGGCTCAACGAAAGCATCGGCGGCGCGATTCTCTTCGATGAGACGATTCGCCAGAAAACAAATACCGGCACACCGTTCGTCAAAGTCCTCGCCGATGCGGGGATCGTCCCCGGCATCAAGGTCGATGCCGGAGCAAAGGAGTTGGCCGGCCATCCTGGAGAAAAAATCACCGAGGGTCTCGACGGCCTGCGCGATCGCCTGGCGGAATATTCCAAGATCGGCGCACGGTTCGCCAAGTGGCGCGCCGTGATCGCCGTGAACGATGACCTGCCCAGTCGCAGCGGTCTGGAAGCCAACGCCCATGCCTTGGCGCGCTACGCCGCGCTGTGTCAGGAAGCGGGACTCGTCCCCATCGTCGAGCCAGAGGTCCTCATGGACGGAGCGCATACCTTCGAGCGATGTCTCGCGGTCACGGAAGAGGCGCTCCGCAACGTTTTCATCCAGTTGAACTGCCAGCGCGTCGTGCTGGAAGGAATCATCCTGAAGCCAAACATGGTGTTGCCGGGACTTTCGTGTCCGCAGCAACCGAGCGTCGACGAGGTCGCTGATGCGACGGTGAACTGTCTATTGCGCACGGTGCCCGCGGCGGTTCCGGCAATCGCGTTTTTATCCGGCGGCCAATCGGCCGAACTCGCGTCGGCGCGACTGAACGCGATGAACGTTCGCTTCAAATCGCGCGTGCCGTGGGCCGTCGCGTTTTCATTTGCCCGGGCCATTCAACAACCGGCGTTGGATGTCTGGCGCGGAAAAGAGGAGCATGTGTCCGCGGCCCAGGAAGCATTGCTGCATCGCGCCCAGTGTAACCGCGCCGCGCGGCGCGGCGAATACAAGACCGGGATGGAGCACACCTGAGCGACCACCGACATTCCCCTGACCGGTGCCGATTTTCTCACAGCCGCTGAAACCAAAACATCCGGAATATATGCACTCTAAACTCATCATCGTGGCCGACCGCGGTCTCCTCCGCGCCTATCGCCAGACGCAGAACGCGACTGATCGGCAACCGCACTTGGAACTGATCGACGAACTGACGCCGGCCGCGGCCCATATAAAACGGTCGGATCAGGTCAGCGACCAAGCTGGCCGCTTTCCCCGCGGCGGCGGCACCGGGGTCACGCCGGGCGATCTGTCCGCCGGCGAGCAGTTGCATCAAGAGGCCGAACAAGACCATCGGCTGATCGAGCAGTTGGCAGAAAAAATCGACGCCCTGCTGGCGGACAGCCACGTCATCGATTGCTCGCTCGCCGTCAGTGCGCCGATTCACAAGCAACTGTTCAACGCGTTGCAACCGACAACCCGGGATAAGATCAGCCAGGTCCTCGCTTCCAACCTCGCGAAAACCGATCCGACCGAGTTGCTCGGACACTTTGCAAAGGCGGCCCGATCAAGCGTCACGTCATCGTGAAGGAAGATTCGCAACTGGAAAGGGAGCCACCCACATGAAGGCACCATCCCTACCCACCGGCGTGGTGGTGGCGGTGCGCGGCAGTGTGGTCGATGTTCGCTTCGAGACGCGGCTGCCACCGATCTATTCCGTGCTGCGCGCGGGCGAGCAGGACAGCATCGTGATCGAGGTGCTCGCTCAGCGCGATGCGCGCCACGTCCGCGGGATCG
>CAYVDZ010000614.1:0-3807 GCA_964450575.1 uncultured Opitutus sp. | reverse complement strand
GATCAAGGAGCACCTGACTGCCATCAACCCGCAAGGTGAAGGGCCCGAAATGCAGCATACCTTGGTCATCGGTGTTCCGCTGTGAAATCTGTGGCTTCAACTGCATTTTCCAGGTTGATTTCGCGTCGGCGTGACAGCGAAGGAAAACGGAGACGCGACTCACTTGGCGGCGCGAACCACGCTGGCGAGCCGTTCCAATTCTCGGGCAAGCTGGCTGCCCGGCTCGATTCTCAGGTTCTGGCGCGCGCGCTCCACGGCTTTGGCGGCCTCCGCCTTTCGGCCGAGCTGCATTAGGTGCTCCGTGAAGCCGACCACAACGTCATCAAAGAAACCAATCCCGGCTCCGCGGCCGTACGTATCCAGGATCTGGTTATAGACCCGAACCTGCTCGGGCAGCGGCTGGCTGGAAATGGCGCGGCGCATCTGATCGCGGGCCTGTTGCACGCTCAGATCGCCGCGCGCTCCCTTGTTTTTCAGGGCGATTCGCCGAACTTCGGCATCGGCTGCACTCGTTTCCCCGCGAGCCCGCAAGCTGTCGGCCGTGCGATTGACGTACTGGGCTTCCAAATCGGGATAACTTTGAAAGGCAATCGTCGCCTCGCGCAGGATGTTTTCCATCGTCCGCGCATCGCGCCCTTCCCTCCGCGCCGCCTGTAAGAGCAGCTCCCAGCCGGCTTGGTTTCGACGCTCGAACTTTACCGCTCGTCGGGCAGCCAGGGCAGCGGCGGGCGCCCGATCCTCGGCGAGAAACTGTTCGGCGAAAACGGTGTGAATGCGTGACTGCCGGTAGGACGGCAGCTCGCGGAAACGCTCTGAAAGGAAGCGCAAATCGTGATCCGTAAAGGGCCTCCACGTCTGCGGATCAAACGCCATGCCCGTGACCAGTCGCTGCTCCGCGTAACGACCCGCGTCCAGTTGCCACTGCTTGTTGCCGTCGAGATAACCGAACCAGGCGTGTCGCGCGTCGTTTCCGGAACCGAAAATGAGAATCGTCGGCACCCCCCGCGCCTTTCCTACCTGGGTCGCAAAATACGCTTGATCGGAGCAGATCCCGCCGCTCGCGAGGATCTCAGGCAACGTGTAGCTGCGCCCCGGCCAGACATGGGCATCCGCCGCGATGCGGTCGTGGCGGTATTTGATCATTGAATACACATTCCCCAGACTGCCCAGTGGATGCTGACGGCACGCTTGCTGTGACCACTCGAGTTCCGCCCACGGTGCCGCCGTATCCACGACAAACTTCAATTCACCCGCGCCGAGGCGCGCGAGGTTGTGATCCGTTCGGCCGAGCTGCTCCTGCTTGATCCACCAGGCAAACGCCTCCGCCGGTTTCGGCTGGTTTCGCGGCAACGCGCCCGCGGTGACTTGCCCATGCGGCCAGACCGGAGGAGGAGGCACATCGAAGACGAGCGCGATGGCGAGCGCGAGGGAGGCATGGGACTTGAAGCGGATCGGATCGCGATGGTGCAACTCCGCGAGGATCTCGAAAACTCTCGGGAGATAATCGACGGTCGAAACCAACGAGAAAAACTCGGCCGAAAACGTGGTCGTACCAATGAGCCAGCGTTGGAGTTCCGCGGGAAGGTACGACCCCAGTCGAGAGGTACGTCGCGGTACGGGCGTGACCATATTTGCGTGCCCGACCCGCTGCTCATTCACCGCCCGCACCCATTCAGGCACGTACTCGGATTCGGACTGCGTGAAGAGCTGGGACCAGCGATAGACATGAAACCAGGCTTCGGCCGCCTGGAGTTTTTCCTGATCGTAGGCGAGGAAGGCGGTTTGGCGCACTACCGCGACTTGCGGCGCCCACCCGTCCCGTTGAGCGGCCGTATGGATGGCGGCAAGGCGCTGATGACTCGGGGCGTAAAGCGCCTCTGATTCCACGATGCCACCCGGCTGCGCAGACCGCGACGACCCTGCCATGGCGAGTGCCCCAACCACAAAGATGAAAATCCGGACCTTCACTGCAGCTTGTTATCGGCTCACCGGACCAAGGTGAAATGCAGAAAATCTCCTTCCATCCTGAAAACGGAAAGCCCCGCCTCCGTTGTTCTCGGGAGGCGGGGCTTCGTTGGACGACGGGTGGTCGTCGTTTTTACTGCGATACGCCGCTAGGCGCGGCAGGGGGTGTCTTTTGTTTAAAGATAAGCTTGTCGCCCTCGCGCGAGACAATGACCGGCTCGCCATCCTTGACTTCACCTCTGAGTAGAGCCTCGGCCAGCGGGTCCTCCAGATAGTGTTCGACGGCACGCCGCAGCGGACGCGCACCGTACTTTTCGTCATAACCCTTATCGATCAGCAAGTCCTTCGCTTCCTGCGTGTATTCGAGGGTGATCTTCCGGTCCGTCAGACGCTTCGCGAATTGCGCGGTCTCCAGCTCGACGATCTTGATCAGGTCAGTCTTGTCCAGGGGACGGAAGAAAATGATATCCGAAATTCGGTTCAAGAACTCGGGCTTGAAGACGCGCTTGGCTTCTTCGAGGACCTTTTCGCGCATTTTTTCAGCGTCATTAAACGTCGAGGTGGCGGCGGCAAACCCCATCGACGTCTGACGTTGCAAGAGATGCGCGCCAACGTTCGAGGTCATGATTATGATCGAATTGCGGAAATCGACGGTGCGCCCAAGCGAGTCCGTCAAACGGCCGTCTTCCAAGATCTGGAGGAGCAACTGGATCACGTCGGGGTGAGCTTTCTCGACTTCGTCAAAGAGCACGACCGCGTACGGCTTGCGCCGAACGGCCTCCGTCAACTGTCCGCCTTCCTCGTAGCCGACGTAGCCCGGAGGCGAACCCACGAGCCGGGAGACCGCGAACTTCTCCATGTATTCAGACATGTCGATCTGGATGATCGCGTCCTGGTTGCCGAACATCTGGGCAGCAAGTTGCTTCGCGAGCATGGTCTTCCCGACCCCGGTCGGACCGACGAACATGAAGGAACCGATGGGGCGACGTGGATCCTTGAGATCCGCACGGGAGCGACGGAGAGCGCGGGCAACCGCATTAGCGGCCGGATCCTGCCCGATGACAGCCTTCTGCAATTCACTTTCGAGCGTCAGGAGCTTTTCGCTTTCCTTCTTTTCCATCCGATTCAACGGAATGCCGGTCCAGTCGGCGACCACCTGCATCATCAGGTCTTCGTCGATTACAACCCGCTTCTCGTCGCGCTGCTTCTTCCACTGTTCGGTGACTTGATCCTGCTTGGCGCGCAGTTGCTTCTCCTGGTCGCGGAACTTTGCGGCTTCTTCAAAGTGCTGTTCGCTGATGGCTTTTTCCTTTTGCGCGCAGACCGACTCGATTTCCTTGGTGAGGTTCTCGACGTCGGGCGGGCGAGTCAGAGCCCCAATGCGGGCCCGGGAACCGGCTTCGTCCATCACATCGATCGCCTTGTCCGGCAGGAAACGCCCCGTGATATAACGGTCAGATAGTTTCGTGGCCGATTCCAGCGACTTGTCGGTGAAGGTGGCCTTGTGGTGATCCTCATACTTACTGCGGATACCCTTGAGGATGAGAATGGTGTCATCGACGGAGGGCGCCTCAACCTTTACGGATTGGAAACGGCGATCGAGGGCAGAGTCCTTTTCGATGTACTTGCGGTATTCGTTGAGGGTGGTTGCGCCGACGCACTGCAGCTCGCCGCGGGAAAGCGCGGGCTTGAAAATATTCGATGCATCCATCGCGCCTTCCGCGGCGCCCGCACCCACGATGGTGTGCAGTTCGTCGATGAAGAGGATGATATTCTTGGCGCGCTTGATCTCGTCCATCACGGCCTTGATGCGCTCCTAGAACTGACCGCGGTACTTCGTGC
>CAYVDZ010000613.1:0-3817 GCA_964450575.1 uncultured Opitutus sp. | reverse complement strand
TCCCGCACATTGCCCGGCCAGCGATGGCGAACGAGCAAGGTCAACGCTTCCGGCGACAGCTTCGACACCTTGGTCTTTTTCTGATTCAGCAAATTCTGCAGACAGAAGTCGACGATCTGCGGGATGTCCTCGGGACGCTCGCGCAAAGGGGGCATCTTGATGCGGACCACGTTGAGGCGGTAATAGAGATCCTCGCGGAAGAGTTTCCCTTTCACCATCTGCTCGAGATCCTTGTTGGTCGCCGCGATGATGCGAACATCGACGCGAAGCGTCCCGGTGCCGCCCACGCGTTGAATCTCACCTTGTTGCAGCACGCGAAGAATCTTCGTCTGGGTCGCGAGCGCCATGTCACCGATCTCGTCCAGGAAGATCGTGCCCCCATCACACAGTTCAAACTTGCCGAGCCGCTGGCCGGTGGCGCCGGTGAACGAGCCTTTCTCGTGGCCGAACAATTCGCTCTCGATGAGATTATCCGGGATCGCGGCACAGTTCACCGCGATGAACGGCTTGTTCGAGCGATGGCTGTGTTTCCAAATGGAGCGGGCGACCAACTCCTTGCCGGTGCCGCTCTCGCCCGTGATCATGACGGTAACATCGCTGGCCGTCACTTGGCCGATAATCTTGAAGACCTCCTGCATCACCGGCGAACTGCCGACAATCCCTTCGCGGTAGTCATCCGGATTGATGGTGGATTTGTAATCGCTGATGGCGCGAAGGTCGGCGTGTGTCTTGAGGGCGTTCTGCGCGAGCGATAGCACCTTCTCCGGGTCGAAGGGCTTCATCACGTAGTCGAAGGCCCCATACTTCATCGCCTCGATCGCGGTTTGCGCCGTGCCGAACGCCGTCATCAGGACCACGAGCTGCTTCGGGTTGACCGAGCGAATATGCTGGAGCGCCTCGATGCCAGTCATGCCACTCATCCGGACGTCGAGAAACACCAGATCCGGGACGGGACCCTTCTTCACCATGGCGATCCCCTCTTCGCCGCTGGCGGCCTCGGTCACAGTGTAATTACGGGACGAGAGGACACGCGACAACGAGTAGCGGATCTCGGCGTCATCATCGATGACAAGGATGGTGGGCGTTTTCGCGGGAGCGTCGGACATGGTCAGAAGGAGGAGGATAGCCTCACCGTACAGGCAAACGCCACGACGGTGAGAGGCGGGACGGAGAAAGTTTGAGAACGGAACGCTGGCATATTCGGCGCGCGCGCTTTTGTTGCTTCACATGCTCGGGTGGTCAATGAACCTTTTCCGCGTGCGAGGCATCCAGCTCGCCGTCCATTTCTCGTTTTTCCTGCTCCTCGCCTTCGTCGCCTACTACGGCTGGCAAGGCGATCCCGAAGCGCAAGTCATCGGCGGCTGGACCGGGATGTTTTGGAACGTGGCCGTGCTGCTGACGTTCTTCACCTGCGTGGTGCTGCACGAGTTCGGTCATTCGTTTACCGCCATGTACTATGGTGTGGGCGTGCGCCGGATCCTGTTGATGCCGATCGGCGGCATGGCGGAATTCGACCGCATTCCGCGTCAGCCCTCCCGCGAATTGCTGATCACACTGGCAGGACCCGCGGTCAACTTCGCGATCGCCGCGTTGCTCGGGATTTTCTTTGGGGTTCCGGAAGTCTGGGGTTTCGAGGTCGATCCCACCACCCTCTCCGGGTTCGCGCATCTCTTGATGCAGTGGAATTTACTGATGGGCCTTTTCAATCTGGTGCCGGTGTTTCCGATGGACGGGGGACGGATCTTCCGCGCGCTGCTGGCGACGCGGCTGCCTTATTTGCGCGCGACGTTGATCGCCGCGAGTGTGGCCAAGGTCCTGGCCACGATTGCGGCGGGAACCGCGGTGTTCTTCGGAGCAGGGCTTACCGCGGTGCTGTTTGTATTCATTTTCGTGGCGGGCGAAATGGAGTATCGCGCCGTGCGCCAGCGCGAGGTCGAGGACGCCCATTGGCGGGCCGTGCTGGCGCGGGCTTATGTTGACCTGCCCCCACCCACGGGCGAACCGCCGATTATCCGCGGCTGAACTGATGCGAGCGGAGCCAGCGCTCTTCATTAGCGCAGGCGCGCGCAATTACGTGTAACAAAAAGGGATCAAGGCCCAGGGAAAACGGCACTGGACCGTTCCGGCCATGTCTTCGTCTTGCATCGCTCGTCGTCTTGGGCCGAATGAGCACGCCCCGATGAAAAACATTATCCGGTTCTCCCTTGCGATCGCAGCCTGCACGCCGGTGCTGTTCGCCGCCGATACCCAGATCGATCTTCCCGGTGAGTTTGCGCACTGCGTACCGGCCGATGTCACCGTGCGAAAGCTGGCCGGCGACCTGATGTTCACCGAGGGTCCGGTCTGGATCCGCGACGGCGGCTACCTGGTGTTCAGCGACATTCCCAAGAATGAACTGAAGCGATGGAGCGAAAAAGAAGGAGTGACCACCTTCCGCCAGCCGAGCCGTAATGCAAATGGCAATACCCTCGACCGCGCCGGCCGGCTGCTCACGGCGGAACACACGGGACGCCGGGTCGCACTCCAGGAAAAAGACGGTACCGTGCGCACGCTGGTCGATGCGTTCGAGGGAAAGAAACTGAACTCGCCCAACGACGTGATTGTCCGTTCCGACGGCAGCGTGTGGTTCACCGATCCCGAGTACGGTCTGCGCACGAACCCCGCCACCAAACAGCGCGAAGGCAAGGAACAGGCGGGCAACTATGTCTATCGGCATGATCCGAAGACGGGAGAAACGCGCGCGGTTGTGAAGGACTTCGTTCAACCCAACGGACTCGCCTTCTCGCCCGACGAGAAGCACCTCTATGTGGCCGATTCGGGTGCGCCCCGACACATCCGGATCTTCGACGTCACCGCCGACGGCACGCTGACGAATGGCCGCGTTTTCTGTAATATCGACCGGGGTGGACCCGATGGGATCCGCGTGGATGAAGCGGGCCGGGTGTGGTCCAGCGCAGGAGACGGCGTCCATATCTTTGCGCCGGATGGCCGTCGGATCGGAAAGATTCTCGTCGGCGAAGCTCCAGCGAACCTTTGTTTCGGCGGAGCCGATGGCAAAACCCTCTTCATCACTGCCCGCAAGTCGCTCTATGCGGTCAGTGTGAATGTTCGGGAAGCGGCCGCGGCACGTCGCTAAGGAGAGTCGGGGGGATCGTCGCGTTCGTCTGAGTACAGGCGTCTTCGTGCCGCTAATTGCGCCGGCGCGTGCCCTTGGCGTGGTCAGGCTACCGTGATCGCAACGCGTACAGCCGATCCCAAGCGCAGACCATCACCTCGATGCTTTAAGCGGGGGACTTCGCCCGGAGTCATCGAGGTTTCGAGCCGCGCCCTCGCCTGAAATGGAGAAAGACCCGCTCAATCTCGCGAACATCCGGCGGAAATAACAGTCCGCGGAGGAAGCAGAACTCGTCCTCCGCGAGCTCCGTTGATGCATGGACTTCCTCGATCATCTAACAATGGCCTGCCATGGTGACCAGCGTCCTCGCCGGGTGGCTCGTTGCCTCGCAATCCAAGGTACGCCGCCAGCATGGTTTTTGGTGGTTCCTGGGCAGCAATGTACTCTGGGTCGCATGGGGGTGGCATGACGGCGCCTGGGCCTTGATCGTGCTCCAGGTTGCTCTCGCGACGCTGAATATTCGTGGTCTGCGCAAGAATGAACCTGCCATCAAACCACCCGCATCCGCCTAGTCTTTCCCGCGCTGAATGAGACCATCGCGGATGCCTGACCCGGATCACCCGCCGGCGCCATCCGGCTTGCTGCCGCGATGACGCCGACGCGCGTTGCCACCGATTACTTCAGCACGCTCGCGTGAAAAGC
>CAYVDZ010000612.1:269-3822 GCA_964450575.1 uncultured Opitutus sp. | reverse complement strand
CAGTTCAAGGTGCGGCACGTCGGCATTTTTGATAACACCGCCTATGCTGCGGCCCGCGCCAATCCTCAGGCGTTTCCGCCCGATACCCAGCTCGTGGGCGGCCTGAACGGGTTGACCGAATTGGCGAGTTTACCGGCGGCGGATATCGTGCTGGTCGCGGTGGTGGGCACGACCGGTTTGGAGCCGGCGCTCGCGGCGATCGCCGCGGGCAAGGATCTCGCGCTCGCGTCGAAGGAGATCCTCGTCCTGGCCGGCAAGTTCGTGATGGCTTCCGCCCGGCAACACGGAGTCAAATTGCTGCCGGTCGACAGTGAACATAACGCTGTCTTCCAGTGCCTGGAAGGACATCCGCAAGCGGGCATCCGCCAGGTCGTGCTCACGGCCAGCGGCGGCGCCTTTCGCGATTGGCCGGTCGAGCGACTCGCACACGTCACGCCGGCTGATGCGCTCAAGCATCCGAACTGGTCCATGGGGCCCAAGATTACGGTCGATTCGGCCACGCTGGCCAACAAAGGCCTGGAGCTGATTGAGGCGCAGTGCCTGTTCGGGTTGAAGCCGTCCCAATGCACCGCGGTGCTCCATTCGCAAAGCATCGTGCATTGCCTCGTGGAATTCACGGATGGTACGATGCTCGCGCAGATGTGCCCGCCATCGATGACATTTCCCATTCAGCATGCCTTGCTCCACCCCCAGCGGGCACCGGGAATCGAGGCACCGCTGGATTTCAGCAGGATGCTAAATTTGGAATTTCGTCCGGTGGACGAATCGCGTTTTCCCATGCTGCGACTGGCCAAGGAAACGATGTCCGCCGGCGGGGTGGCGCCGGCGATCTACAATGCCGCTAACGAAGTGGCGGTGGCGGCCTTCCTTCAGGAACAGATTCCGTTCCTTGCGATTCCGCAGGTAGTTGAACACGCTCTCAGCAGCATCAAAAACTTCGAACCAGCGGATTTACCCAGTGTCATCGCCCTCGACGCCGAAGCTCGCCGCCTTGCCGCCCTCTTTGTATCCACGGTTTCATCATAACCTCTGACTGACTCGTGCCCTCCGATCTCCTTAATACCCTGCTCTCGAATCTTTGGGTCGTCTTTCTGGTCGTCCTGCTCTTCGGCGGCTCGATCTTCGTCCACGAGTTGGGCCACTTCCTCGCCGCCCGCCGTCGGGGGGCGCACGTGGAGCGCTTCTCGATCGGCTTCGGTCCGCCGATCTTTTCCTGGCGCGGCAAGGATGGCGTCGAATATCGGCTCTCCTGGTTTCCTTTGGGCGGCTATGTGCTCCTGCCGCAGCTCGCTGATTTGGGCCCGGTCGAAGGCGAGAGCCAGACCGATATCACGCGACTGCCGCCGATAAGCTATGCGACCCGCATGATCGTCTTTGTGGCAGGCGCGACGTTCAACATTCTGTTCGCCTTCGTCCTGGCTTGTATCGTCTGGGTGATCGGTCAGCCCACGCCGACAGGATTCTTTTCCACCACCGTGGCGGAGATTGCGCCAACGCTGCAGACCGCCGACGGTCAGGACGTCGTGAGCCCGGCGGCCAAGGCCGGCCTTCAATCCGGCGATCGGATCACGGCGGTGGACGGACGTCCGGTTACGACCTTCGCCGATATCGTTGAGCTTCTTGCATTGAGCAGTGGCTGGAGCGACGGCGCACGCCAGACGATGCTTACGCTGGAGCGAGGCGGCCAGACCCTTCAGGTTCCGATCGAGCCTGTCTTGTCCGGCGACGAGCGGATTCGGAAGATCGGGATCACCACCGTCGCCAAACTTCTGGTGGGTCGGGTTGCACCCGATTCGCCGGCGGAAAAAGCCGGGCTCCAGTTGGAGGACCAAGTTCTCACCGTAAATGGCAAGCGCACGCTCACGTATCCACAACTCGCGGACGCGCTGCGCAGCAACGTGGGTCAGCCCATGACGGTCACCGTAGTGCGCACCGGCGCCGAGCGGGTACTCACGCTGCAAGCCGACAAAGGCGTGGATCTCGGAATTGCGATCAAATCCGACGTCACGTACATCCACCCGAATCCTTTCCAGCAAATCGGCGAGAGCATCGTGAAGACCCTTCGGACCCTGGGCGCCCTCCTGAATCCGCGCTCGGATATCGGTCTTTCGCATTTGAGCGGACCGATCGGGATCATCGACAATTTCGTCGCTGTCTCCCGCGCCGGTCTGCCGTTGGCGCTGTGGTTCACCATTCTCGTCAACGTGAATCTGGCGATCTTCAACTTGCTGCCGATTCCCGTGTTGGATGGTGGCCAAATGTTGTTCGCGACGATCGGCCGCCTCCGCGGGCGGCCGCTGCCCGTGAGCTTCATCATGACGGCCCAAAGCATCTTCATCGTGCTATTGTTTTCGATGGTGCTCTACGTGAGCGTATTTGATGTCCGGCGCATCGTGAGGGACGTAAAAGCCGACCGCGCGGCCGAAGCGGCCGCGACTCCGCCGCCAGCGACGCCGAACGCCGAACGCTCGGAATCGGATGGCCCGGTGAACGCAGGCGGAGCGAGACGTTGACCTGCGGGCCGGTCGTTGATGGCGTCGTTCCAGTGGGTCTCAGACCGGTTCTGCTGCATGGGAAAGCTCTGAAAGCCGGGTGGAGGAAATCGCTCAGGCGGCGCCTCCTCCCCTCTCGCCAAACGTGAGTTTCTCGACTTCAGTGGGCCTCGAGCATGTCCTACTGCGCATCCCGCTTCCGCACTGTCCGCCGTTCCACCGTTGCCGTTAACATTGGCTCGGTTGGGGTCGGGGGCAACCACCCGATCCGGATCCAATCCATGACGACGAGCGACACGCAGGATGTCGCCGCGACGCTCAAGCAGTCCATCGCGCTGGCCGAGGTGGGCTGTGAAATCATTCGCATCACGGCTCCAAATGTCGCCGCGGCCAAGTGTCTCCAGCAAATCCGCACGCAGTTCACCGCGGCCGGGTTTGGCCATGTCCCGCTCGTGGCCGACATCCATTTCCTCCCCAGCGCGGCGATGGAAGCGGTCGAGCATGTCGAGAAAGTGCGCGTCAATCCCGGCAACTATGCGGACAAGAAAAAATTCGCTGTCAGGGAATACTCCGACGCCGATTACGACGCGGAGTTAGAGCGGCTGTACGATGCGTTTTCGCCCTTGGTGAAACGCAGTCGGGAGCTGGGCCGGGCGTTACGCATCGGCACCAATCATGGATCGCTCAGCGATCGCATCATGAATCGGTACGGCGACACGCCTCTCGGGATGGTCGAGAGCGCCTTGGAGTTTCTGCGCATCGGCGCCGCGCACCGTTATAACCAGATGATTCTCTCGATGAAGTCGTCGAACCCGAAGGTGATGATTCAAGCGTATCGTCTCCTGGCGGAGCGGATGGCGCAGGAAGATATGCATTACCCGCTACACCTCGGAGTGACCGAGGCGGGTGACGGTGAAGACGGCCGGATCAAAAGCGCGATCGGCATCGGCTCGCTCCTGCTGGATGGCCTCGGCGATACGATTCGCGTCTCATTGACCGAAGACAGCGTCTACGAAATCCCGGTCGCCCGGGCGATCGCCGACAAGGCGATGAGCCGCTGG
>CAYVDZ010000612.1:0-259 GCA_964450575.1 uncultured Opitutus sp. | reverse complement strand
TGATGGCATCGATCCGTATCAGTTTACCCGCCGCCCGACGGTCGAAATCAAGCTGGGCGGGCAGTGCACGGTCGGCCCGGAGCAGCCGCCTCGCGTGCTCGTGCGCGCCGGCCAGCCCGGAAATCTAGACTCCCTGCTGCCGGTTTTACTGTCTCCAAAACTCAAGGACACGCCGGCGGAAGGCCTGATCGTCAGCATTGCCACGCCCGACGAGCTCGACGTGTTACCCGTTTTGAGCGCAGGGTTTCTCGTCCTGGAA
>CAYVDZ010000611.1:0-3840 GCA_964450575.1 uncultured Opitutus sp. | reverse complement strand
GGGTCAGGCCGATCGATGTTCGACTCAAGTTTCAACCGCTTGACTTTGCGAACGGTGATCGCCCTGACCCGTTGGGATCGCCCTATTCCTGCCGAACGTGCATAGCCACGCTTGACGTCCTGCCAGTCTCGGCCGCACCTTCTGCGGTCGCCTGTGATCCTGTCTTTTTCCGACAAACCGACCGAAGCGCTCTGGCAGGGACGCCGGCCGCCCGAACTGCCGCCCTCGATTCACAAATCCGCGCTCCGCAAACTCACCCAGCTCGAAGCCGCCTCATCCTTGAATGAATTGCGGGTGCCGCCGGGCAACTGCCTCGAAGCCCTCAAAGGCCGGCGGGCCGGCCAGCACAGCATCCGCGTCAACAACCAATACCGCCTCTGCTTCCATTGGGACGGACAGAACGCCCACCGCGTGGAAATCACCGACTATCACTAAGCCATGAGCAAACACCTCAATGTTCATCCCGGAGAATTGCTCCGGGAAGAGTTCCTCGGCCCGATGGGCATCACGCCCTACCGGCTCGCGAAAGACGCGAAGCTGCCCCATCAGCGCGTCAACGAAATCGTCAACGAGAAGCGTGGCATCACCGCTGAAACCGATCTCCATTTGTGCGCCTATTTCGGGCTCACGCCGGGCTATTGGCTGCGCGTGCAACTGGCCTACGACTTGCGCGAGGCGATCAACACCGTGGGAGCCAAGGTCAAGGCGGCGGTCCACCCGTTGAAAGCAGCGTAAGTTCGGTCGACGCAGTTCGACGCAGTTTCAGGTCGGGGCGGTCTCCACCTCGAAGTTGGTCCGACTTCACGATCACGCCGGCCGTGGCGAAGGAACTGGCGGGGTGGCGGCGCCATGAGGCACTTCGCTCCAACGCTCAACGTTTAACGTTCAAGTGAGGCAACCGGAAATTCCGATACTTCAGCGTTGAGCGTTGAGCGTTCAGCGTTCCCTTCCCTACAATCCCGACCGTCGTTCGACGCGGAAATCCCGGTTGCCAAACTCGGCGCCTGACGACAGCGTTTGCGCATGAGCACCGTGCAGGAAATCAAGTCGGCCATTGAGCACCTCGATTTGGAGTCGAGGGCGGAATTGATTGCCGAGCTTTGCGGCTGGGCCGACGACGACTGGGATCGCCAGATGAAGGCCGATGCGGCAGCCGGAAAATTCGCGACCTTGAATGAGGCCGCTGACGAGGCCAGTCGCGCCGGCCAGACCCGGCCGCTCGACCAAGGCCTGGACCGGCCGTGAAAATCCCGAGTCGGGGCACGCCAGAGTTCTGGCAGCATTATTACGCGCTGCCTGCCGACGTGCGAGCCACCGCGAGGAAGAACTACCAGCTCTGGCAGGCGAACGCGTTCCACCCGTCGCTCCATTTCAAAACGATTGGTCGACCCAACTGGTCCGTCCGCGTCGGCGACCACTACCGCGCGATGGGGAAATTTGCTGGAAAGGAGTTTCTGTGGGAATGGATCGGTTCGCACGCCGACTACAATAACCGATTTTGAAAAGTGGTTACGACCATCCGCCGTGCAGCCCGATGATGCGCCGCATGTCGAATGGGGCCGCGGTTTCCTCGCCGACCGCGCCACGCGCGCCATCGCTCCCGCTATCAAAATCACGGCGGCAGAGCTGGAGAAGCGGGCGAAGGAAAGGGCGGGGGCAGCGGTGCCTCGGTGAGGCAAACGCTCAACTTTCAACGCTCAAGTAAAGCGGCCGAAGGCATTTCGCCACTTGAGCGCTCAGCGTCGATAGTTTCCCCCTCGCCAATCGAGGCGAACGGCGCCGGCAGGAATACCGCTGAAGGAATGCTTGGCAAATCCAGCGATTAGGCGCAGGTTGCGACCGTGAATATTCTGGAGCGCATCACGATCGACTCCGAGCAATGCGGAGGGAAACCGTGCATTCGCCACATGCGGATTCGCGTCAAGGACGTGCTGGAAATGCTCGGTTCGGGCATGAGTGAGAGCGAGATTCTGGCCGAGTTCCCCTATCTCGAACTGGACGATCTCCGCGCGGCGCAACTTTATGCGGCGCGACTCACCGATCACCCGGTGCTGCGCACGGCATGACCTATGCGTTTTCTGGTGGACGCCCAGTTGCCGCCGTCGCTGGTCGAGCTGTGGCGCGAGCACGGGCACGAGGCGGCCCATGTTTTCGACACGCTTCCTTATAACGCGCGCGACCACGTCATCTGGCCGTTCGCGCTGACCGGTGGCTATGTGGTGGTGACCAAGGACGAAGATTTCGCGGAGTGGTCTCGTTTGCGTCAGCCCGCGCCACCGGTGGTGTGGCTGCGGATCGGAAACGTGAAGAAAGCCGCGTTGCGCGCGAGGCTCGAACCGCTGCTGCCTGACTTGATCCGAAGGCTGGAGGCAGGCGAAACGTTGATTGAGGTGCACTGAGCGGTCGAAGCCGGCGGTGTCGAACCCGGCCGCTGGTTCCTCTCCGACCGCGCCACCCGCTCGATCGCGCCCGGTTTCACGATCACGCCCGCCGAGGCGGAGAAGCTGGCGAAGGAACTGGCGGGGGCGGCGGCACCATGAGTCGCTTCGCTTCAACGCTGAACGCTCAACGCTCAAGTGATGAACCAGAGCGCGACCGCATTCCGATACTTCAGCGTTCAGCGTTGAGCGTTCAGCGTTGAGCGTTCTGCCCGGTTCCCCACTCCGCCTCCGCCCTCATGAACGACGTCTTCATCTCCTACGCCCACATCGACGATCAGCCGATGATGGAGGGACAGCGCGGGTGGATCTCGCAGTTCCATCGCAGTCTCGAGGTGAAGCTGGCGAAAAACGTTTCGCGTTGAGGGCGGAACGTTAAGTGTTCGCTCCGGACACCGGTGGCTGGCCAACTCCGGCGCGAGGAATAGCCGGGAAACCCCGCTTGCCAATACCTCTACAGTGCGCATCACGGAGAGATGAATCGGGCCGACACCTTTCACGGAAACGAAGTTCTCGATCCGCGATTGCTGGAGTGCTATCGCCACGCTACTCCGGGTGCCAAACTGGCGGTCGTCGCGCGACTGAACGAGACGTTGATTACGCTCAAGGAAGCGGCCCTGCGAGCAGCGCATCCTGACCTGCCGGTTGAAAAACGCCGCGAACTGCTCCGTCGCTGGTGGCTGGGCGCGTCCGATTAAGCCGATGTGGGATTGGCTTTTTCAATTCATCGACCCGCTCGAACGCGCCGGTCTGCCCTATGCGATCGTGGGCTCGGTGGCTTCCTCGGTCTACGGTGAGCCGCGGGCGACGAACGACGTCGATCTGCTGATCGAGGTCACGCGTGCCGATGCGGAGAAGCTCGTCGCGGCTTTTCCGAGCGAGACGTTTTATGTTCCGCCGCGCGAGGTCATCGAGGTCGAGCTGGGTCGCGCGCATGGCGGGCATATCAACGTCATTGCCCTGGAGAGCATGGTGAAGGCAGATCTCTATCCCCTGTCCGTGGCCGAGGCGAACTGGTTTGCGCAGCGCCGGGCCCTGGCCGTTGGCGAGCGCACGGTGTGGTTCGCCATTCCGGAAGCGGTCATCGTGCACAAACTGCGCTTTTTTCGGGAGGGAGGCGGAGAGCGGCATCTCCGCGACATTCGCGGCATGCTCGCCGTCGGTGGAGGCGCGATCGATCGCCCGATGATCGAACGCGCGACGGCCGAGCTCGGGCTTACGGCACAGTGGCGGGAAGTGCTGGCGAACGTGAAATGAGCATTCGTGGACGGCGAGGCCATCGTCCTCGCTACGCGTCGCGTGATCAAACGGGCAGAGTGCCTCTGTTCACAGGATGAGTTTCCGTGTGATTGCCGGTCACGGCGGCGGAGGTGGAGAAGCGGGCGAAGGAGAGGGAGGCGGC
>CAYVDZ010000610.1:0-3841 GCA_964450575.1 uncultured Opitutus sp. | reverse complement strand
CCGTCATTCTCGGCCGCAGTGCCATCACGTGGAGCGGCATGCTCGGCAAACGCTTCTCCCTGCGACGGGCTCAGTCTCTCGACCTCCAGCTCAACATCGAAAACATCCTCGGCCAGGAAGACCGCCTCCCCTATTCCGCGACGGCCCCCGGCGTGATCGTCCGTTACCTTCTCCCCCGCGTGCGGCACTCCTGGACGATGCGGGCGACGTACGGATTTTGAGCGGCTCGCGCGTCTTTCACCCACACCGCTTGCGGCCCATTCCCATCGATCGTCAGACAGGCGTCATGTAACATGTATCAGGCAGACCCGAATGGCGCTTAGCCCTCCAATTGCGCTGCCAGTTCATTGCCTCGTTCGGAATCTCATCCGCCATCCGTTGCCTGGGTGCATAGGGCTTTACCGTTGTTTAAACTCCGCTTGGCCTCCTATATATAACTCCCGCAACAGACACAGATGGCATTCCCCCCCGCCCGCCGCACGTTATCAGAGCACAATGAGATGACGATCCGTCGCACCCGGAACCGCCGTAATTGGAATGCCGCGATCAAAGGTTGCCAGCTGTCCGCCCCGCTTCACGGCGAGGGCCAGCAGATAGATGTCGGTCAACAGCTTCGCACTTGGAATCCGGGTGGGTTCAAAACGCTTCACGTCACATAGGGAAACATCATCGGGCCAAAACGCATGGTCCTTGGCCCTGCGCGCCTGCCGCAATCGGCGGGTGATCTCGGGCAAGGGCAGACCACCCGGATAATTCGGCTGTGCCAGGATCCGGATGCAGCCGTTCTCCGTCAGCGGACAAGTGGCCCAGCCCGCGGATCGGTGCTCGATCAACCACGCGTGCGCGCGTCGATGATGCACGTGCGCCGCATCGAACAGTGCGATCAGAAAATTGATGTCGAGCAATGCGCTCATCGCGTCTCGGTTTCTTCGCGCAACTTGCTCACGAGCCGGGCGGTGACCACTCGGCCGCCCGCCGGCAACACCTCGAATCCCGCCGCGACCTTGTTCCGCGCGCCCTGCGGGGCGACCGGTGTTTCACTCGCGTGCAGCCCCCGCCGAAACACCTCCGAAATCACCTTGCCCGCCGACCGCTTCGAACGCGCCGCGAGCTCCTTCGCCGCCAGCAGGACATCTTCGTCTAAATCCAGAGTGGTTCTCATCCCGTGATGCTGGCGCATCTGATGCGCTCCGCAAGCACGACTGATCGAATCCCACCTCTCTCTTTCCTTTGATGCACAGCCTGCGGGGGCAACCCGCAACGTGGCCGCCCAAGGTGTTTCGCGACTTTCTCCGATCGTTGCCACGGATGATAAAATCTTAAGCCTTCCTTCGCCTTCCGATATTCCAGAACTGTCCCAGCATCGCAAATATCGTTGCTGCGAAAGTGCAAAGTACAAAGTTTGACCCCTTTGATCGATCCCTCTGACGGCATGCGGAGGGTCGTTGCCGCCAAGCGCGTCGCCGGAAGTTGCGCCCGGCCAACGGCAGCGATCAAAAGCACAAAGAGGCATGAGAGCAGAAAGCGCGGCGCAGGCCGAATGGTGCGAAAGCCACGAACGGTATGAGCCATTTCTCATTGAGCAGCCTTCTGCTCCCACAACAGCTTTAACTTCGCTGGGGAGTAATTGCATCGTGGGTCGAGCGGTGGCTGCTTTTCAAGCCGTCGTGACGTCAATCCGTCAACCGTGGACATCCCCTGGAAACTGCGGGTTGATCACGCTGCTCAACCTATACACTTCGATTTCCGTTCTCAGTCGCAGCAATTCATCTCCGAGCTCGCGAAGTTCCTGAGCAGTTTTGGCGAGGGAAATCAACAGGTCAAAAATCCCCCGCTGCGTTCGCCTCTCTGATTTCGCGTTTCAACACCTCAAGTAGTTGTTCGGATACCAGCGGGTCCCGCTCGTTCCGGAATCGATTGAACCGATTCGCATACGTCGATTCCAACCACTGCATCCCCGCCACCAAGTTCCCCCGCGGAGTCTCCAGGGCGAGGTGAAAATGGTTGCTCATGATCACAAAGGCGTGGAGCAACCATTCGCAGCGTTTGCAGGCTTCGAAAAGGCACGTCTCGAACGCGGCCTTGGCACCAGACTCCTCAAATATCCACCGACGATAATTCCCTCGGTTGATGACATGATAAATCGCGCCGGGAAATTCGAGACGAAGCTTGTAGGGCATGCCGTGAGAACCAGGGCATTCGGACTTCCCGAGTTCGCCATTGCCAGTGTGTAAAACCCCCAATTCATGGGGATCGCCCGAGCGTCGATTCCCAGGGGTAAAAAGGTAAGGCCTGAGGTGTTCAGCCCCGTCCCAAAAAGGTAAAGGGAGGGCCTGAGGTCTTCGGCGGCCTTCGCGCTTCTACCGCCCAAAGCCATAGGGAACCAATGTGCGACAAGGTTGACAAATGGTAGACGACTGGTAAACACGACTTCCATGCCCGCCGCGCTCAAATTTACCTACGCCACTGCTGGCCGTTCCACCTTCACCAAGAAGGACGCCCGGACGATCGCGCCTGAATTCGAATTCGCTGCGGTTAACATCAGCGACATTTCCCATTGGAAAACCTTGGGCGATTTCGTGTGGCTGGACCTCGACCACGTCAGTGCGAAATCATTTCCCCAAGACACCCTCGAAATTCTGGCGGGTCTACAGCCGAGGAAAATGGAGCCGTCCCTGATTTTCGTTTCGGGAAAACCTTCCCATCGTCGCGATCACTCCACCATTGCGGATCTAGTGTTTAGCGCGTTTCCGCGTCCAGAAGGTATTGAGGTCGATCTCGCTGGCGAACCGGATGTAATGTCCGCGATCGCCAAATGGCGCGTGCTACGCCGCAAATCAGCTACGGATCTTCCTGGGGCGACCGAGAGGAGCGGGGCGGCCCATCGCGCCGCGCAGATTCCGAATTACGATCTCCACGATCCCAGCTCGGGCCGGCTTTCGGCGGACGCCATCCGCAAGCTCTACGGTGTCACGCTCACTCAGCTGTGCGACTGGATCGGAAAGAAAAAAGCGGCGGTCTCGAAGACGCCAGATGCGGCGTCATTGCAGGACGACCTACGGCCGCTGGCCGGTGTCGCATTGATGAGGCTCATGGTTGGCAGCGACGAGAAGTTCAGAGTTTGGCTCAATACGGCGAACGAACTCCTCGAACGGAAATCCCCGCTCCACTGGATCGCCGACGGCAAAACGCTCGAAGTCTCGGACTTCGTACAAGACGCGCTTACCGGCCAGCCCACTTGATATTCGCGGCGTGCCCGACTTTGGCAAATTGGCGAGCCTGCCGGGGAAAACGATCGCCGTGCCCCACTGCCGCATGGTCGAACAGGCCATTCTGGAGAAATACGCGCCGCCGCAGTTCCTCTACACGTCCGGGCGTCCAGGTCGCTACAATCTGCGGGACACTCACTGCCTTTACTGCTCGGCCGACATGCCCACGGCCGGCGCCGAATTCGATCGATATCGCGGCAGTCGAACGACTCAGAGCTCAACGTATTGGATTCACGCCAATGTCCTCGTACTGGAATTGGAAGATCCTGCGGTCCTAACCGCCCTTGGATTGACCGACCCGGACTTGTTCGCGCCGTGGCGTGCGCTTTCCACGCCGGGCCCGACTCTGACTCAACAACTCGGCACAGCTGTCGCGACTCAAGATCGGCTGCACGGCGTCCGGTTTCCCTCGGACGCGGCGAAGGAACGTGGGTTTACGGGCTACAACCTGGTGCTCTTCCGGAAATCGGTCGTCGCGCCCGCGTCCATCGCCTGGTGCCGCCGTGTCTCGCAGTTTGAGGGCCAAGGTTCGCTTCCATGACGCACTTTTCGGTGATTGCGCCAGTTCCTCC
>CAYVDZ010000609.1:0-3842 GCA_964450575.1 uncultured Opitutus sp. | reverse complement strand
CGGCTGAAGTTTGCGACCCGTGGCCTGCTCGAACGTCTCGATCATTCGCGCGACGACGCGCCCATAAGTCGCTTCGTCAAAGGCCGACAAACGCGCTTCCCACACCGGCGGAGTGGCCTCTGGAACTTTCGGCTGCGCGGAAACCGCCGGGGCGGAGAGGGGCGAAGAGGGAGTGGCGGCGTTCGCCACGGCGAACGAAAATGCCAGGGCCAGAAGGGCGGTGGTAAGCAGGCGCATGCGTTTGGTTTGTCGTCTCAGAAAGCACGAAGTTTCCTCCGCATTGAAACTTTGGTGGGCGTAAGCCGTGCCGCAATGCGATTCGTGGTATTCGGACGCGAACCGCGCGTTGACACTCCGCGCCGCCGTGCAGAGTTTTCTGAGCGCCTCCGTTGGCCCGTGATCGAGAGGGTTTACCAGCGCCCGCCGATCCATCCCATGCCCGTCATCAAGCCCAGTTGCATTCGCGACCTCAAGCTGCGCGTCAATCTCGCGGACGTCATTTCGCGCGTCGTAACGCTGCGCAAGGCGGGCGGCACCCGGCTTAAAGGCCTCTGTCCGTTTCATAACGAAAAGACCCCGTCCTTTCACGTCGATGCCGACAAGGGTTACTACAAGTGCTTTGGGTGCGGCAAGGCGGGCGACGCGATCACGTTCGTCCGCGACACGGAGCAACTGAATTTTACGGAGGCAGTCGAAGCCCTCGGAAAACGCTTCGGCATCGTGATTGAATTCGAGGAAGGTTCCGGCGGTCCCACGACGGCGGAGCGCTCCTTGCGCCAGGAGATTTTCGACCTGCACGATGTGGCGGCGGAACATTTTCATCAGGCGTTGAAGGCGAAGGACGCCACCGGGGAGTTTTTTCAGGATTACTGGACCACGAAACGTCGCTTTGCCGCGGAAATCGCCGACGAGTTCAAAATCGGAGCGGCCGACGCTCACGGGAGCGGACTTGGACCGGCGTTGCTCCGGAGAAAATTCTCCGAGGAAGCCCTCCGCCGCTGCGGGCTTTTCTTTATCTACGACGATGCTCCCATCACGCTCGGAGCGTTACGACCGCGTTTTCGGGGACGGCTGATGATTCCGATTCGCGATCATCAAGGCCGCGTGGTCGCCTTTACCGCACGGCAAACCGAACTCACCCCATCAGACGATCCGGCGCGGGAGGCGAAATACGTCAACTCCCCCGAGACGCCCATTTTCACCAAGGGAAATCTGCTCTTTAACCTGGACCGTGCGCGCACGTCCGTCGGTGACGGCAAACCCTTTGTGCTCGTCGAGGGACAACTCGATGCGATCCGGTGCTGGAGCGTCGGCCTCAAGACCGCCATTGCTCCGCAAGGGACGTCGATCACGGAGGGGCAGCTCGTGTTGCTGCGCCGCTACCATGCGCAAGTGGAGTGTTTCTTCGACCGCGACACCGCGGGCCAGAAAGCTTCGCTGCGCTTTTTGCCGCTGGCGCTCAAAGCAGGGTTGGAAGTGCGTTTCCTGACGCTGGCCGGAAGCGGCAAGCTCGACCCCGACCTGCTCTTTCTCGAGCGCGGCCTGGCAGGCTACGATGAAGTTCGGCGGGACGCGCAGAGTGCGATGCAGTTCGCGTGTCATTCCGTCCTGCCTGACCCCGCCGGAGCCTCCGCCGAAATGCGCTCGCGGGCCGCGCAGACCGTTTTCGAAATTATCACCTCCGCAGAGAGCGAGGTCACGCGCTCGGCTTTTGTCACCGAAGCCGCGACGCACCTACGCCTTGGGGCTCTGGCCGCGGCGAAAGACTTTGAAGCCCTCGTCGCCCGCCAATCTCGACAGGCCGCCGCGCGCCCGCTGCCGGCGAACGACGCTGAATCCGCCTCCGGCCCGGGAACACCGGACGGCGGGCAAAAAAGCAAATCCGCCCAATTGGTCCACACTCCCGAGCGCGACCTGTTAATGCTTTGCCTGCATTTCGAAGCGCTCGGGAAACCACTGAGCCATGCCGTGCCCCCCGATTGGGTCGATCGCGAGCACCCTGCCGGCGCGCTGCTAAACCGTTTCCTGGGAGAGTTTGAGCAAGACGCCTGGCCGGGACGGGATCATCTGGATGGCCTATTGGAAAACGCCGAGGAACGCACCCTGGTGGCCACGCTCCTGTTTGAAAACCCGGCAATCGAAGATCCAAACAAGGTCGCGCAAGAGGGGTTGAAGCAGCTGCGCGCCCGTGCCCTTGAGCCGCGGATGCGGCAAATAGAACTTGCTTTGGCCAACCCCCACGCGGACATTGAAGCTGACCCAATTTCTCTCTTGAAAGAACGCGATAAACTCCAACGCCAGCTCCGCACGCCCCTTGTTTTGGCTGCGGGAGTTTGATCGTTTTTCCTTCGCAGCTCGTCCGGTCGCCTTTTTCATCACTCATGTCCCGCAAGTCCAAGTCAGCATCCGCCGATTCCGCCCAGTCTGAAGCCGTCGAGGCCGCCCTCGCCAAAGTCAATCCGGCCGCCGAGAGCGGCGTCGCGGGCGCGGAAAATATGCCCGCGGGTGGGATCAACGACAAGATCCGCCACCTCATCCGTTTGTCGAAGGAGCAGGGCTATCTGACGTTCGACGACATCAATGAGGCGTTGCCGGAGTCCGTCGAGAATCAGGAGGAGATCGATAACGTCCTTTCGATTCTGCAGAACCTCGAAATCGAGATCCTCGAGCCCGATCAAGTCGAAGATTACAAGCAGCGTCAGGAAGAAGCCGAGGAAGAGGAATCGCGCACGTCGCAGAACGACATCCTCGACGATCCGGTGCGGATGTACCTGAAGCAGATGGGCCAGGTGCCGCTGCTCACCCGGGAGCAGGAAGTTGAAATTTCGAAGCGGATTGAGACCGCGGAACTGAAGGCTCAGGAGGCCCTTTTTCAAGCCGCCGCCATCGGGGCCTATATCGGCACGCTCGGCCGCAAATTGATCAACCGCGAGGAGCGGTTCGATCGCGTCGTAATCGACAAAAAAATTGAGTCCCGCGAGGCGTATTTCAAGAGCCTGGAGAAACTCGTCGACAACACCCAGGAGTCCGAAGCAGGCGTGGCGGAAGCGTGGGCGGAATACCTCCACGCCAAGAACGACGCCGACAAGAAAAAGGTCCTGGCCAAGTTCCGCAAACGCGAGAACGTGCTCCGGTCCTTTTTTGCGAAGTTCTATTTCAAGCTCAAGGTCTATGAGGAATACCTTGAACAGCTCCGTCCGACGATTGAAGAGATCGAGTCCCTCGATAGTCAGATCGATCGCGCCAAGCATCCGAAGTCGAAGAAAGACGCGGCGATCGACACCAAGGTCCTCCATGCCCAACTGAAACAAATCGAAGCGAAACAGCGGATCGCGCCCGAAGAGCTCCTCAAGGTTGTCGCCCAAACCATGGTCCACGTGCGCGAAGCACATAAGGCCAAGACCGAGATGGTGGAGGCCAATCTCCGTCTCGTGATTTCCATCGCGAAGAAGTACACGAATCGCGGCCTCTCCTTTCTGGATTTGATTCAGGAGGGCAACATCGGCCTGATGAAGGCCGTCGATAAGTTCGAGTATCGCCGCGGGTATAAATTTTCCACCTACGCCACCTGGTGGATCCGCCAGGCCATCACCCGCTCGATTGCCGACCAAGCCCGGACCATTCGTATTCCGGTGCACATGATCGAGACCTTGAACAAGGTCATGCAGGTGCAAAAGCAACTGCTCCAGGAATACGGCCACGAGCCAACTCCGGAAGAAGTCGCGGACGAGATGAACCTGCCCGTCGAGCGCGTGCAGCAGATCATGAAGATGGCGCAGCAGCCGATCTCGCTGCAGTCCCCGGTCGGCGACGGCGACGACACCAGCTTCGGCGATTTCATC
>CAYVDZ010000608.1:0-3849 GCA_964450575.1 uncultured Opitutus sp. | reverse complement strand
ACCTTCGGCGATTGCGACCGCGCGGGGCTGGTTGCCCGCCCTGGCGTAGGAGTTGATCAGCGCGCGTTGCACAAACAGGTTGTCGGCGTCGAGTGCGGCTGCACGCGTCAATGCCGCGACCGCGTCGACATGGCGCCCGGAGGCGCTGTAGAGCAGGCCCAGTTTGTAGGGTGGAAGGGGAGACGTCGGAAATTGGGTCACGGCCTTTTTTAACGTCCGCTCCGCGGCCGGTACATCGCCGCTGACCTGATAGGCCGAGGCAAGTCGGTCGAAGGCCGCCGTATCCGCGTCCTTGGCGCCAGCAAGGCGCTCGAAGAGGGCGATTGCCTTGGGATAGTCCTTCAGCGCGAGATGCACCGTTCCTGCGCGCGCCTCAATTGAGGCGGTCTCCGTGGCAAAGGCTCTTGCCTTCTCGAGGCTGGCGAGCGCGGCCGGCAAATCCGAAAGTGCGATTTGGGTCTCCGCCAGTTGCACCCACGCGGGCGACCAGTTGGCCCGGGAGGCGGTCGCTTCCTTGAGATACCGGAGCGACTCCGGCAACCGGTTGATGCTTCGGTAACTGATACCCAGACCCATGGCCAGCGGCGCGGACGGCGTCGACGTGTAGGCGAGTTCGTAGGTCGCGATGGCTTCAGCCGGTCTGCCCGAACCCAGATAGGCAAGGGCCAGCATCTCGGCCGCCGAGGCGTTGGTCGGTTTGATTTCCGCCACCGGGCCCGCCAGGAGCTCAATGGTTTTGTCGAATTGGCCCAGGCGGTTGTAGTTCCCCGCGAGGTTTACTTTCGAGCCCCATTCGCCGGCGGGCGCTCCCTTGATCGCGGTTTCGAAATGACCAGCCGCCTCGGCAAACTTGCCCTCGCGCTCGCTCACCCAGCCCAATCCCTCGTGCGCGTGATGAAAGTCGGCCCTCTGCTCCAGAATCAGGCTGAAGTATTTGCGGGCCTCGGCGAGGTTACCGCGGCCAAGGTAGGCATTCGCGACGGCGTCCAAAGGCTCCACACTTAATGGAGCAAGGCGGGAGGCCGTGAGTAGCGAGTCGATTCCGGCATCCACCTGACCCAGCTTTATCCGGCTGGCACCCAGCATTTGATATCCAAAAGGAGATACCGGCGCGGCTGCCACCACCCGTGCGGAGAGCGCTGCGGCTTGGGCAAACTCTCCCGCTCGAAAGGCCTCCACGGCAGCTTTAAGGTCGGCACTGGCGACGGCCAATACGGCGTTTTCCGGAATCGGCGACGCGAATTGGACCGGCGAAGTCGAAGGTGTCGGATTCAAAAGGCCATCCAAACCCAAAATGGAAGCTGGGGTGGCAGCGTACCCGGGGAAGATGGAGCCGGGTAAAAGGATGAGCGCTAAAGCCGTTAAACCGGGTAGAATTCCCGCGGTTGAGGTCGAAAGAAGAGTCTTCATCAGTGCACTCACTTTTATGCCGGCGGCATGTAAAATGTCGAACAGTGAAATGCCCGGTCGGGAGCGATCAAACTCCCGGCCGGGCATTTTCTAACCAACCAGCGGTTCTGACCGTGCCTGTGGACTTGGTGGAGGCTACAGGGGGACGAACGCGGGGAAGGTATTTAACGACGTATACGATTACGAGCGAATCTTGCGGCGGAGATAGCCCAAGGCCGGCAGGGCCAAGGCCAGCAAGAACGCAGCAGAACCGGAATCCGGCACCGCGGTTCCGCCGGTCGTGATGCCACCGGTGGTAATCACGCCATCTTTCAGACCGATTGAGATGATTTGGGCGCCACGCACTTCGAAGACCGTAAACGCCGCAGCCACGCTCGTGAACTCGTTATGAGTCTGGTAGCCGTTGATCATTCCATTTACGATGCCGAGTGCCGTTCCAGCGGCAGTTGCGGTGAATCCCGAGCTCGAGCCGATCGACGGTCCGCTGGCGGCCGCGCTCGGGGGCAGGAAATTATAGAATCCCGCCGTACCCGCGCTCGACTCTCCGACGATGTCCATGCCGTTATTGAACGCGGTCGCGATATTCGCGGACATCGAAGCGAGTGCATTCGCGCCGGCTGTCGTCATCGAGCAGCCGCCGCAGTTTTCATGCGAGAGCACGACCAGCACACTAAAGCCCGCCAGAATCGTGTCGCGAGTCGCAGAAGGCAGAGCGGCCAGTGCCACCGCGTCGTAGAACCTGGCAGACGCGTAACCCGTAAGCGTGCTACCCGCCGTCGAGAACGTCGAACCCGACACGACTGAAGGGATGTTAACTCCGGAACCGGTGAAATTGGCACCTCCATTATTATACGTGCCAACGACTCCGATGCTATAGGATGCCTTCGGCGTAGCTCCACGCAGGTAATCCAAGATGACGGCGTCGTAGCCGGCCTGGCCACTGTGCAAAGTGACATCGTGACCTGTGAGATAAACGTCACCGGCATGTGCAACGCTGCTGAGCAGCGCGCTCATTCCGAGAGCGGAGAGGAGCAAAGCGCTCCGGTTGTAACCAACTCGACCTGTTTTCATATGATTTAGCGGTTCTGAATGCGGGGGAAATTGCGGCATAAACTTCACGCTGAACGCTCGCGGGCCTCTTGCGTAAAGTTCATGCTCGTGGGGACCCTCCGAATAATGCATGGATCATTCCATACCGTTAAATAATTTTTCTAACGACATATAATAGATTTAACAACAAGGCTTTGAATTAAATTAAGGAGGTATCTCGGTCCACCCGGGAACACAGGGCGACCGATTCATTCTGTAAAGTATTACGACACTACAGGATGGAGCTCGGCTGGAGCCGATGGCTAAAAACTGCATAAAGTATTTTTAGTGAATAACTAAACCGTATTCGTAGCGATACGAAGGAACTGTAGCCGATTCCGACACTGGACCCTAAAGACAAGTTTCCCCCGCGATTTCGCGGTGCGCGGCACGGGGCCGCGGCAAAGCCGGAGTCGTGAAGTCGGCCGTAGCCGTCGACGTCAGGCCGGATCTTACAGCCGCCGCGCCTCCCGCCCGAGTGGTTGTGGCTCTGCCTTCGTTCTCTGGATGCACCCGGTCGCCCGCCGCCGCACCGGCTGGTTCGACGCCGGGTTTCATGCGGCGTTTCGAAAACGTCTCGTCCACGCCTTGCGAACGGCCCCGTTCGTAGCGGCCGACGTCAGGCGGGTCATGGGCTGAATCAGTTCCGACTGCCTCGTTACTTCAGCAGCCGCGGCAGTATCCCCCTGCACCAGTCATCGCTCCCGCGGAACTGGGTTTGTCGTGGCGCGGATAGCTCGAATTCGACTGCAAACCTCCGGCTACGGGCAGGTGTGGATAAGCACGAGCAGGGTCTCCTGGCGGGTCGGCTGGCGGTCCAGTTCGTTCGTCTCTGTGATCACATTCAGCCAAAGGCGTTTCAGGCGGGAGGAGGGGTCGTGCGAATCGTTCCAACGGCGACAAAGGTAGTTGGCGTAGGCGGGGCGGTAGGGCTGATAGCTCGCCAGCGCGAGCCGGGAAAGATACTTCTCCCAGCGGAACGTGGGGTATTGCGCGTTAACGTCGAAGGGCGGATCCATCTTCGGCTCGCCCTCGGTACCCCGAAGAACATCCACGATCCTGCCGTCGATCAGCTCTCCGCGCACCGCATACCACACGTCGAATTTGGGCGGGGCCGGGGTGAACATATCCCAGCGCTGACTTAGACTAAGCAGGTTGCGCACCAGCCCAAATCGATGGGCCCACTGAGGTCCGGCGATAGGCAGTCCCTGGATGTTGATGTACAGCACATAAAGTAACAGGAAGCCGACCGTGACGTTCATTTCCCGGCCCAACGTCACCGTGCTCGAATGGTACGGGCACAGCACCCGGGTAATCGTTCCCAGCTGCAGCCGGTGCGACGCGATAAAC
>CAYVDZ010000607.1:2592-3853 GCA_964450575.1 uncultured Opitutus sp. | reverse complement strand
ATGCCGTTCCTGCGCGAACGTGATGTCCGCCTCGCGACTCCCGGCCAGACGGCAGACGACGTGGCCACCGCCATCCGGCAGGGCGTCGCGGAGCGTTACCGCGCGATGTACGCCTTTGCCCGCTCGAAGGCCGCCGACCGCCTGATCATTGCCACCGGTCACCTTACTGCTGTCGGCAGCCAGAGCAGCCCCAGCGAACGAATCATTCATATTGGTAATCTTGGCTCCGTGAGCACCGCGTGCTTCGAGGGTTTCGCTTATACAGCGCTCGGCCACATTCATCGCCCGCAAGCCATCGGCGGCGATGATCGCGTGCGCTATGCCGGATCGCCCCTTCCACTCAGTTTCGCCGAGGTCGATCTCGCCAAGGAAATCCGCGTCATCGACGTCGAGGGAAACCAACTCGCGCATCGTGCGATCAGCATTCCAATATTCCGCCGGGTCCTGCGGCTGACCACTGCCACGGCCGATCTCATGACGGAGCTCGCGCGCCATCAAGCCACGTCGAGCGAGCCGCTGTGGCCTTGGGTGGAACTCACGGTGAACGATGGACGCTCGCATCCCGACCTTGACCGCCAGGTGCGAGACGCCGCGAGAGAGCTGAGACTGCGTGTGCTCAAAGTTCTAACACCCGCGTTGCTTCCGCTGGGTGACGCCAATCACCCCACGAGTTCCGCAACGGCTCCCTCCCTCGACGACCTGCGGCCCGAGGACGTCTTCCTCGAGCGACTCCGCCGCGAGCAGATCGATCCCACGTCCGGCGAAGCGTGCGACCTTGTCGCCACATTCGCCGAATTGCTGAGCAAAATGCACGAGACCGTGCCGGCGGAAATCACGGAGTCCACCGCGTGAAGATCCTCCGGCTCCGGCTCTGCAACCTGAGTTCGCTTCGCGAAACCACCGCGATCGACTTCACCCTGCCGCCGCTCGCGAACTCGGGACTCTTCGCCATCACCGGCCCGACCGGCGCGGGCAAGAGCACGTTGCTCGACGCCATCACACTCGCCTTGTACGGCCGGGTCGCGCGCTACGGCTCAACGCCGAGCCCCGACGCCGTCATGAGCCGCCACACCGGCGAATGCTCCGCTGAAATCGAGTTTTCCTGCGCCGCCGGAACCTTCCGCAGTGTCTGGCAACTTCAGCGCGCCCGCAAAAAGCCCGACGGCAAACTTCAGGCGGCGAAACGACGCGTCATCGCCCTTCCGGCCGAAACGGTCATCGCCGAAAGTATCAAGGACTCGGATACCAAGATCCTCGAACT
>CAYVDZ010000607.1:0-2582 GCA_964450575.1 uncultured Opitutus sp. | reverse complement strand
GCGCGAGGAGGACTGAGCGGAGGAAACGTTCGTAGTCGAGTTCGACTACGAACGTTTCCTCCGCTCAGTCCTCCTCGCGCAGGGAGACTTCGCCGCGTTCTTGAAAGCGGGCCCGAAAGAACGCACCGACTTGCTCCAACAGGTCACCGGCACCGGCGTGTACCAGGAGATCTCCCAGTCGGCGTTTCGTCGCGCCGCGGACGCCGAACAGGCGCACGCCAATCTGCTGCGCGACCATCAGGCCGTCCCGGTCCTCGACGCCATCCATCGCGCGGGCCACGAAGCCTCTCTCGCTGCAAATGTCACCCGCCTCGCGGAGCTTTCCGTAAACCTGCAGGCGCTGGCGAAGCGTCTCACCGAAATCCAACGTTGGACGGAAATCGAACAGGCCGCCCGCATCCTGGAATCGGATACGCAGCAGCACGCCGATGACTGTCGCGCCGCCGCGCCCATGCTCGCACGGCTTGGTCGCCATGAAAAGGCGGCGCCCTTCATCGCCGATCTCACGTCGCTCGACCGCCTGGACGTGGAGCTGGCAAAAAATCTTCCCGCTTTACGCGAGCTTGCTCCAACGTTGCCGGAGTTCGCGCGCCTTGTTCAAGTTGCCGGGACCACCGCCCAAACCACCCGGTCCGCGCTCGCCACCGAAACCGATCGCCACGCCCAACTCCGCGTCGTGTGGACCGAAGTAACCGAGCTGGACAAAACCATCGCGACGCTGCGCGAAACCCAGCGCCAAGTCAGCGAATACCACACCCGGCACGAAACCGAAGCCGCCACGCTCAAAACTTCGATCGCGAACCATCAAGCTGCCCTGGTCAAAATCGTGGACGCGCATAGGAGCGCGGTCGCCTGGCTCGCCGAACACCACGTCGATGCCAACCTCGCGATTCAACTGTCGGACATCCAAGCCGCTCACGTCCGTTGGTCAGCGAGCGAGATTGCCGCTGGAGAAGCCCAGCAGAGACTCGCGAAACTCCAACGGGAAGTGGAGACCCTCACCGGATCCATCCGCAGCCTCGAAGCGAAACTACCGCCATTGCAGCGTGAATTGGGAGCCTTCGGGGAAGCCGTGGCTGTCATCACTCGCAGCCTGGAAACCGCCAGCGGGCACCGCCCATTGGCTGAACTCGAAGCCCAACGTGATCACGCGCGTGACCGGCGGCTAAACATCGAACAACTCGCCACCAACGCTAGCCGGCTGCGAACGTCATCGGCGGACATCGTCCGCTGTGAAAAAGATGAGGATCAAATCACGCACGAACTGACGCAAACCGAAGCAGCCCGAACCACGTTGCGGCAGCAGTACGAGGGATTAGCGAAGCTGCTCACCGCGCATCGGACCTCCCTGAGTTTCGCTGAAAAGATTCAGTCGCTCGAGGCTCATCGAGCGGAACTTCGCGACGAAGCGCCTTGCCCGCTCTGCGGAGCGGTCCACCACCCGTATGCGGCGAACGGCGGGCTGCCCTCGGACGATCTGGCAGTCGCCCGCGGGCTCGTCGCGGCAACCGAAAACGACCTGTCCGAAGCTCAGCTTCGGGTGACCGAAGCAGAGAAACGTCATGCGTCGCTACTCGCTGATCAAAAGCGGCTCGCCCACCAGCGTGCAAAACTTCGCGCGGAGCACGCCTCCTTAAAGGCCTCTTGGAATACCCTGGCCGCGCCCCACGACCTCACGGACCGGTTCAACGATGAGCCGGCACTCACCGAATTCCTCCGGGTCGCGCTGAACGAGGAGGACCAGCGCAAGACTCAGCTCGTATCCGTCCGGGCCGTACAGGAAAAACTCGAGCACACCCGAACCGCCCGGCAAGCGGCCCAATCCGACTTGGAACGGGTTGAAACCGAAATCGCAAAGCAGGGCGCGTTGGTGGCGCAGTCGCGCGGCCAGTGGCCTGACTTGGAAACCGTCCTCGATGGACACCGGAAAAAAGCCCTTCAGGAAAAGACGGCAATGGGCGAACGAGTGTCCACCTTCGCTTTGTTCCCGGTTGATCCCGAGGCCGTGCCCGCGCTGCTCAAATCCCTCAAGGCCCGCGCCGCGGCCTTCGCCCGGCGGCAATCCGATGCGCAAACGGTGGAAGCCGAAGCCGGCGTACAAAAGGCCAGGGTCGATACCCTTGCCCAACAACTCGCCGCGTCCACCGTATCCATCTTGGAATCACAGCAGAATCTCGCGGCCGCGACGACGGCCGTGGTCCAGCAGGAGCAGGTGCGCCGGAATAAATTCGGTGACCGCCTTGTGGCTGACGCACAACAGGAGGCCGATTTCCAGCTCAGGCGGACACGCGAAGCCGTCGAGTCGGCGCACCGGGCGGTCGAAGAACTCCGCCAATCTCAAACTACGGCGCTGCGGGAACACGACCGTCTCACCGCGGAGATTGTCGCCCGAACAACCGAGCGCACCGCAATCGCCCAGCGGTTGATCGCAAATCTAACGACCGTGGGCTTCGAGGATGAACGCGAGGTACGCGACGCCCGCCTCTCACCCGGGGAAGTCGGCGCACTTTCCACTCAGAGCAGGCAAATGGAAGCCCGGGGCATCACGTTAGCCGCGCAGGCGGCGTCACTCGCAACGCAAC
>CAYVDZ010000606.1:0-3857 GCA_964450575.1 uncultured Opitutus sp. | reverse complement strand
GAAAGAAATGCCGGTGACGATCGGCGTCTTCATCAACCCGGGCGGACTGAAAAACGCCAACAACGAGAAGGCCCGCCAGCGCGGCAATCGCTCGTTCGAGTACGATACACTATCCGACCGCTACGCGCGCTTCCTCCTCGAAGAGATCCTCCCCGAGGTTGAAAAAAATTATCGACTGACCCGCCGTCCCGAAGGCCGCGGCATTCAGGGCAACTCTTCGGGCGGCATCTGCGCTTTCACCGTCGCGTGGGAGCGACCGGACTCGTTTCGCAAGGTCGTGAGTAACATCGGCAGCTTCACCGGCATTGCGTATCGCCCCGCCCGCGATGGCCAGCCCCTGCAACCCGGCGGCGACCTCTACCCCACGTTGATTCGCAAAACACCAATCAAGCCGCTGAAAATTTTCCTGCAGGACGGCGCCAACGACCTCGATAACAGCCACGGCAACTGGTTCCTCGCGAATCAACAGATGCTTTCCGCGCTCCTCTGGGCCAACAAGAATGCCGACGCCACTAATGTGGCCGGACCCCGATACCAGGTGAAACACGAGTGGGGCGATGGTGCCCACAACGGCAAACACGGCGGCGCCATTTTCCCAGAGGTGATGCGCTGGCTCTGGAAAGACTACGTCCCGAACGAATGAGGAAAGGGAGCGGTTCGGAGTCGAAGTCCGAACAGTGATACAGACATTCCTTTCTGTCCCTTTGGAAATCATCGGCAAATACCCTCAGAACAGACAGGAATGTCTGTATCACTCCGACCCAGCGGGGGCGCCACCACCACTGAAGGCGTCACTTGTTGGCCGCTGGCGCGTCTGTCTGACCGATGGAACGTCATTCGTACCGCGCTGCCCCCCATCCTGCCGATGACTGGTGGTGGATCTTCGATCCCCGCTTGAGCATTCGGGCTCGCGCCACCCTGTGGGTCGTCGGCGCGGGGTTGGCGTTCACCGTTCTCGCGAGTTGGTTGACGGGAGCCGTCTTCCAGCGGTCACTCGAGCAGCAGGCCGGGCGGCTCTTCGAGTCGCTCGCCGTCCAGGTAGGCGACAAGGTCGATCGCGCGATCTCTGAACGCTTCCGCGAACTGCAACTCCTGGCGAACCTCGATGCCATCCGCCAAGCCAGCGAGACTCGCTCGGCGGGCCCGGCGGTGCTCAATTCGCTGCTGAGCGTCTCGCCCGATATCGGCTGGGTCGGGTTGCTCGCAGCGGACGGACGCGTCATCGCCTCGACCGATGCCGCCCTGGTCAACGCGGACTTGTCCGAACGCCCCTGGTTTCGCGGCGCGCGCGAAAAACCGTTCGCTGGCGGTGTCCGTGAGATTCCCGATCTTGCGCGCAGGCTGCCGCCGACCGCGTTCGATTCGACGCGCTTTTTCGACCTCGCCGTACCTGTGGCCGCGACCAACGGCCAGTTTGCCGGAGTCCTGGCCGCGCACGTCCGTTGGGACTGGGCCCAGGAGGTGCAACTCTCGGTCGTGGCCGAGCCCGCGCTGCGGGAACGCATGTCGGTCACCATCTACTCCGGGCCGGACGAAGCGGTGCTGGATTCCGAAAGTTCCAACTGGAACCAGCCGCCGCCCGTCCCAGCCTTTCCGGAGGCCCGGCGGTTTCGCGGCGCCATGGTGGAAACGACGTCAATGGGCGTGAACTACTTTTCTGGATACGCGCGAAGTCGGGGTTTCCGCGAGTATCGCGGGCTCGGCTGGGTCACCCTGGTCCGGCAACCACTCGACCGCGTCTTTGCGCCTGTGCGCGAATTGCGCCGCACGATTTTCGGCTGGAGCGCCGCCTTCACAATCCTTCTCGCCATGGGAACGTGGCTGATCTCCGGACGTTTCGTCCGACGGTTGCACGCCTACACCGCCGCCGCGGATCGCATGCGCGAGGGTGATGTTCTCACGGTGCTGCCGCGGCCCCGCTCGTCCGATGAATTCGGGCGCATGTGCGGGGCACTCGGAGCTTTGGTCGAGACGTTGCGCGCCAGTCAGACTCCGCCGTCACCGCCGCCAAACCAGCCGACGGCCGGCGCGTCTGAAGTGGCCCCAGACTCCTCGCCGCGCAGTTGATTACCGCCCCGCCGCTGCCGGTGGTGTCTGCAGATCAGCAACCTGATACGGCCACGGCTTGATCGTACCCTTCCAGTGCCGCCGCCAAGGCTGCGGCGCCCTCTCCCTTCGGATGCTGTTGCACGAGACGCCAGGCATAGTCCCGCGCAGAACTGAAGCGGCCATCCGCGTCCGCATCGATCCAGATGGGATTCGTTGAACCAATGACACGCGGGGTGAAAACCTTGGAGGTGGCCTGATACGGCCGTGGAGTTTCCCAGTACGGCGCGGTCACGCCTGGACCGGAGGCGATCGCCACCAGATGCACATCATGACGCGGATGCGGCACCGGCCACGTGATGCGCGTCTTTTCCACCTGTTCGGTCGGAGCGATGACGTGCTCGCGAATCTTGATGCCGTTGGCAAACAGCTCGACCCGGTCGGCTGTCACCCACGACGGTCCCGATACCTCCACCGCGACCTGAAGCGTTGGCCCCAAACCTGTGGCGAGATCGCCGACGCCGAAGTGCTCGTCCACGTTGATGCGCGTCAGCAGTCCCATGCTGACCCACAAGCGCCCGGACCGAAAGCTCTCCCAGACTTCGTCGAGGTCGATCCCGGCCGGCGACGTCCCGCGTGCGGCCACATCCGTCCGGGACTGACCAAGGATGAATTCGCTCACGTGATGCGTGTCGCTCGCGCCGATGGCCGCGACGCGAAAGCCGTGATTGAGCAGCGCGAACCAGTCCCGTTAGAGCAGCATGATGTCAGACTGCATTGCCGCCGAGGTGACCACCTCAATCGCATCGAAATCAAAGCGCGGGCCACCACGCAGTGCGCCGCTGGTGGGGTCGAAATTGGCGGACCCGAGCGGCGTGAAGTTTTGATGTATAGATCACCCCCGTCCGCACCGCGAGCCGTTGCCCGTCGTCAACGTGCAGCGGTTGCAAGGCCGCCTGGGCATCGACGAGCGTCAGACGGCCCGGCAGCGCCCGGCCGGTTTCGGTCGCGGTGACCGCCACCTGCACGCGGGCTTGCGTCAGCGCGAGGGTTCGCGGCTGCGGCGCGAGCGTGATCCCGCCCACCACAATATCATCCAGCATCCGCGACGGACCGCGGATGATCGTCAGTCGATTCCCGCCGTCACGCAGCACGCCCGGCGGTATTGGCAAAGCAAGTACGAGCGGCTGGGCCAGGGTTTCGAGTGCGCCGAGTTTCCGGCCGTTGAGTGAAACCGTCCAAGGGGTCTTCACATTGCGCTGTCGGATGAAAAGCGTGTGTTCGTCGGCGTTCGGCTGCGCGGTGAATGGCAAATCCAACAGACGAACGTGCGAATCGTGGCAGATTCCGGCGCTTGAATGCGATTCTGAATCGTCGCTTCCGCGGACGTAGGATCGTGGCGTGGTGCCCGACCCGATGCCGTCAAGCAACGCCTCACTCTTGGCCTTGTGCCACGCCGTCACCGGGAACGCTGGGACCGCACCATAGGCAAAGAAACGCTCAGCCCGGAATCCGCTGCGGTAATCCCGCCGTTCTCCGGCCCTACATTTTCTTCAGCTCGATCGTGAACGTGCTGCCCTGACTCACGCCAGATTCCACGTGGACGCAGCCGTTCATCCCTTCGATCGCGCGACGAATCAGCGCAAACCCTGCGCCATCAGTCAGGAAGTGACGGGAGCCATGAAGCCGCTCGAAAACCCGAAAACTTTGGCCATCGCCCGGCAAGCGCAGGCCATCGTCGGCGATCTTCAGACGAACAACGCCGTCCTGTTGTTCCGCGGAGATACTGATCCGCACGGGTTCATCGCCGG
>CAYVDZ010000605.1:0-3873 GCA_964450575.1 uncultured Opitutus sp. | reverse complement strand
ATCGAGAACGTTGTACTTCGGCTACTGCAGTCTGCGAATTACGACGTGAAGAAGGCCGAGTGTGGCATCATCTATATCGACGAGATCGATAAGATTGGCCGCAAGACGGAGAACGTCTCGATCACGCGCGATGTCTCGGGTGAGGGCGTGCAACAGGCCCTCCTGAAGATTCTTGAAGGCACGACGTGTAATGTTCCTCCGCAGGGCGGCCGGAAGCACCCGAATCAGGAATATATCCAGATCAACACGTCCAATATTCTGTTCATCTGCGGTGGCGCGTTTGTGGGGCTCGATTCGATCGTACAGCGACGCCTGGGCTCGCACAGCCTCGGGTTTTCGTCGATCGCTAACCAACACGCGCGGGCGCTCGCTCCGGAGCAGATGATGAAGGATCTGGCGCCCGAGGACATGATCCGTTTCGGAATGATTCCAGAGTTCATTGGGCGGCTTCCGGTGGTGTCCGTTCTGGATCAGCTGGGGACCGCCGATCTCGAAAAGATTCTGCTGCGAACCAAGAATGCGATGGTCAAGCAGTACTCAAAGCTCTTCGCGATGGATGGGGTCCGCTTGAAGCTGACACCCGATGCCGTAAAGGCGATCGCGGCCAAAGCCATTGAACTGAAAACGGGTGCCCGCGCCCTTCGTGCCATCATGGAGAACATCATGCTCGAGGTGATGTACGAGCTCCCCCAGCGGGACGATGTCACCGAGGTGGTGATCGATGCCGCCGTAGTGGCGGGTCGCCGTAAACCAACCCTGCGGCGGGCGCCCAAAGCCGAACCGAAGCAGGACGCCGCCTAAGCGGGCGGCCGTCGGTATCAGGTCAGTGGTTACAAAGTGATACAGCCATTCCTGTCTGTTCCGAAGATCGAGTCTGGCGTCCGAAGATTAAGTCTCCGTTGCCTCAAGATCGAAGCCCTGTCGCCCGGCTTTTGAGCCTGGGCATCTTGCTTCGGGCGCAAGACGGGAACAGAAGGAACAGACAGGAAGGTCTGTGTCACCTCGGACTTTTTACGTTCGTCAGTGGCAGTTGGCGGGAATGGGCGCTCAGCGTCCCCGCCCTCACCAATGCGCGTGATCGCCTTTTTGCAGGCCCTTGGCGAACTCGACGAGCAGTTGCACGCAGCGCTCCACATCCTCCAGATCGACCAGCTCACTCGGCGTGTGCATATAGCGAAGCGGGACGCTGATCAGGCCCGTCGCGACGCCACCGCGTCCCATCTGAATCGCCCGCGCATCCGTGCCGGTGGGCCGCGGATCCGCTTCGATTTGATACGGAATCTTCAGCTTCTTCGCCGCTTTGAGCAGCCGGTCGTAAACCTTGGGATTGATGTTCGCGCCGCGGCACAGGATCGGGCCGCCGCCGAGTTTGGTTTCACCAAACTTCCGGTTGTCGCAATCCGGGTGATCGGTCGCGTGACCAACATCAACCGCAACGGCGATGTGCGGGTTTACTGAATACGCCGAGGTCGTGGCGCCCCGGACCCCAATCTCCTCCTGGGCAGTCGCGACGCTTACAATTTTGGCGGTCAGCTTCTTCTCTTTCGCCAGCCGAATGAGGGTCTCCCCGACAATATAGGCGCCCACCTTGTTATCAAAGGCGCGAGCGGTGCCGATGCTCCCTTTGATCATTTCCAGCCCGTGGTCGTAGGTCGCGACATCGCCGATCCCGACGCGCTCCAGCGCTTCGGCTTTCGACTGGGCTCCGATGTCGATCCAGATCTCATGCTTCTTGGGCACCTTCTTCCGTTCCTCCTCCTCCATGAGATGGATCGCCCGCTTTCCGGTGACGCCCTTGACGGGGCCATTCGCGGTTTGGATGATGATACGGCGCCCCGAGATGACGCTTAGATCGTGTCCGCCGATCGTGTCGAAATAAAGAAAACCCTCCTTATTGATATAAGTGATGATGAGTCCGAGTTCATCCATGTGACCGGCGAGCATCAGCACGGGATCGCCGCTCGGATTTAATGTGGCAATGCGATTGCCGAGCGCGTCGTTCGCGTAGGCGTCCGCGGCGGGTTTCACATGGTGGTCAAACACCGCTTGCGCTTCCGTCTCGTATCCGGACGGAGAGCGCGCATGGAGCAGTTCAGCGAGAAACGCAGGGACCTTGTAAGTCGACATCGGGACGCCACCATGGGAGGAAACGTGACAATGACAAGGCGGTGGAAAGGATCGCCGGGACAGGGCGCGCAGACATTTTTCGTGTGTTTCGCGCCGTTCGTGGTTTCGCTCGGTCATCCATGACCATCTATCCCGCGATTGATATCAAAGGTGGCCGCTGTGTGCGGCTGACTCAAGGCCGCGCTGATCAGGAAACGATCTATGCGGAGAACCCGGCGGATGTGGCCGCGCAGTTCCTGGCGGCGGGCAGCACCTGGGTGCACGTCGTCGATCTGGATGGAGCGTTCTCCGGTGAGCCGCAAAATCTCGAAGCCGTTCAAGCCATCGCGAAAATCGGGATGAACGTTCAACTGGGCGGCGGTCTGCGGACTCGTGCGTCGGTCGAACGCGCGCTGGGCTTGGGCGTGAGTCGCGTCGTGATCGGAACCCGCGCGGCTGAGAGCGAGTCGTTTGTCGGTGAACTCGTGCAGGCTTTCGGGGAAAAAGTCGCCGTCGGCATCGACGCGAAGAATGGACAGGTGGCGGTGAAGGGCTGGGTGGCCACCGCCGACATGAGCGCGATCACGCTCGCCCGCCGGATGGATGCGCTGGGCGTGCGCACGCTGATTCATACGGACATTGGTACGGACGGCATGCTGACCGGGCCGAATTTTGCCGCGCAGCGCGCCATGCTCGAGGCGGGCGCGTTCCGCGTAATTGCGAGCGGTGGCGTGAGTCGCCGCGACGACGTGATCAAGCTTCTGGAACTCGGTCGCGAGTTTGCGAATCTGGATGGCGTGATTGTCGGCAAGGCGCTCTACGAGAAACGCGTGGAGTTGCCTGATTTGCTGGCGCTGACTCGCGGCTAGCCAGGTACTCGCGCCGGCGGATCGAGGAGGACCGCCGGGCGCACGCCGGCTCCTTTCGCTTACGCGCGCTTGCCGGCGTGCTTCCGTCGGCGCGGCGGGCGCTTGATCGCGGCGGCTTCAGTAATTTTATCCGCAATTTCTTCCAGCGGGTAGGTGACGATTTCCGCCAGCGTGGGATGGTACCAGGGGGCGCGGAGCAAGTCGAAGACGGTGGCGCGCATCGCCAGCGGAGCACTGAAAATGTGGATCAACTCCCCGGCATCCTTGCCGACGATCTCGGCGCCGAGAAGGCGTCCCGTTTCGGGCTCGGCCACGACTTTGACGTAGCCATAATTTGCATCCATGAGGATGGATTTTCCGTGGTCGTTGAAGGGATAGCTGGCGCTTAGATAACGGACGCCGGCGGCATCCAGCTGTTGTTCGAGCAATCCGATGGTGGCGAGTTGCGGATCGGTAAAAACGACATTCAGCAGGAGTGAATAATCGATGGGTTTGAGCTTTTTCACTCCGGCGAGATGGCGCGTGGCGAGCTCGCCCTGCTGAATCGCGATGTGGACGATCTCTGCCGGTCCGGCGCAGTCTCCGGCGGCGTAGATGTGCGACACATTCGACTGTTGCCAGCGGTTAGTGATGATCTGGCCATTGGCCCGGGTCTTGACCCCGGCGGCCGCCAAATTCAACGGCGCGGTATTCGGTTCGCGGCCCAAGGCGTTGAACAAATGCGCGGCGCGCCGGGTGATCGTCTGACCATCATGCAGGAATTCGACGGAGTAGCCGCGCGGGTCCCGGGCGACGTTTTGCAGCTGGGTCCCGGCAAAGAGTTCGATGCCTTCGTCGACCAAGGCCTTTTGCACCACCGCCGACGCGTCTTCGGAATGATCACGCAGAATATTCGGGC
>CAYVDZ010000604.1:0-3875 GCA_964450575.1 uncultured Opitutus sp. | reverse complement strand
TCCGCCTCGACCAAAACGATGTCGCATATGCGACATCGTTTTGGTCGAGGCGGATTTCATGGCGGTGTGAGTTACGGCGGGTTTTCGGTCATGCCACGGTGCGCTCAGCGGCCGATCCGCGTTCGCACGCTCATGTTATCAGCGGGATCCGCCAATCCCGGATATTTCCCACTCTGATTTGTCATCGCGAGCCCGGGGAACGAGGGCGTGGCGACCCAGCTCGATGGAGCTGATTCGTCGCTGCGCTCGCAATGAAAAGGTAATAGACGTACCCAGCGCGTAGAGCGTTCCCGCCAGAGGGTGAAATATTCCGCCTAGGGGTTCATCGGCGGCAGCCTGAAACCGAACTGCTCGAAGATTTCGCGGCCCGCCGGGCTGCGCAGAAATTCCAGATAGCGTGTCGCCGCGGGATTGGACTTTCCGCGCATCGTCAACACCGCCGCCTGTTCCAAGGGTGCATGCCAGTCCGCCGGAATCTCGATCCATCGGCCGACGTTTTGTAGTTGCGGAGCAAGTACGAGCGAAAGCGCGACGATCCCGGCGTCCGCATGGCCGGTCTGAATGAACTGCGCGGCCTGCGCGATGTTCTCGCCCAGCACAAGTTTCGGTTGCGCCATCTTCCACATGCCGACCTTTTCCAACGTCTCCTGCGCGGCACGACCGTAGGGCGCGTGGGTCGGATTGGCGATCGCGAACCAGCGCACGTCCGCGCCGCGCAATAGCGCCGACGGATCCGGATTCGCAAGGTCGAGATCTTTGCGCAAGGTCCACACCACAATGCGTCCAATCGCATAAAGCGTGAGGCTCGGGCCATGGGCCGCTCCCGCCGTCACGAGTTCCCGCGGATACCGGACATCGGCCGAGAGGAACACATCGTACGGCGCCCCATGACTGATCTGCGCAAAGAAATTCCCCGAGGATCCCGTGGACGCTTTCACCGTCACGCCCGGATTCGCCGCCAGGAAACCTGCATGCAGCGCGTCCAAACAATAAATTAGATCACTCGCCGCCGCCACCATCACGGTTCCAGAGGTCGCTGGCGCTGGCGCAGACGGAGACGCGACGCTAACTGGCACGACCGCTGCCGCCGGCGTGCGGCCGAACGTCAGCAGTAATGCTGCTGCGAATACGATTAGGATGCGTCGGATCATGAGAGCGCCCGCTGCCGGAAATTCGTAGGCCGGCGAGTGCCATTCGCGCGCAACCGAATGGCTCCGGCCTGGCGGTCCGCTTTTGAGTGGATCCGAAATCCGTCCAGTCGCACGGGTGGCTTCGCTCTCACGTGAAACACGGGATCGGGTGGATAAAAGCGGGTTTGCTTCAGGACTTCTTCGCGTCCGTTACCTTTACGTTTTCCAATACCCAGTCGCTGCCTTGGCGGGACATCAGGCCGGTGATCGTGTCGCCCGGCTTCACGGCGGCGAGGGTCGCGGCATCGACTTTGAAGAGCATTGTCATGGCACGCATTACCCCGGGGATTTCCTCGTGTTTCACCATCAGGGCGGAGCGGGTCGCGTCGATGCGCGTGACTACGCCGCGCAGCGAGTGGCGTTGGATGTCGTCGGCCTTGGCGGCTTGTGCGGGAGCGCAGCAGCAGGCTTCGCTCTTCGGCTTGTCGGCGCAACACGTGCAACCGCAGTTTTTGTCCGTGCTCGCGAAGGCCGCCGGGGACAGCGCGAGGAGAACCAGGAGTGGGCGGAACAGGGTGTTCATGGGTGGGGATTTGATTTTGAGACAATGATCGGAGCGATGCAGAACTCCAGCGGAACGCGTGCATTGACGGAATCGTTCCCGACGGTGCGAGTGGGGATGGCGGCAGTGGCCTGCCGCGGCAGGGCGGCGGGATCGAGCTCGCAGGTTTGGACCTGCATGGGCTCAACGGCTCGCATCCAGGATATCACGATCCGCCCGTCACTGCGGACCGCGGCCCGCGGGAATCCGCTCGTGCGGGCTTGCGAAGACGCCGTGACCAATCCAGGCGCGGAGAGCGTGCCATCAGGAAAAATGCGTCGCGCATAAATGCCCGCGGCGTTCTCCGCGGTCGCGATTTCAATCCAGACGACGACGGCCGATTTGTCGGGCAGCATTACCAGATCCAGCCGGCCCATCGGGCGCCCGAGATCGATCGGGAGGACCGAACCCCAGGTGTGACCGCCATCGAGCGAAACCCGCGCGTGCACGCGCGGGTTGCTTTGGGCCGCCGTGAACCAGGCAACCGTTAGGGTTTCGCCGTTGGCGGCCGCGGCGGGGCCGTTCACGGGACACGCCGCGATCTTCCAGTCGTCGGTATGCAAGAGTCGGGGCGAACTCCAAGCGGAGCCGTCGAAGTGCGCGAAGGAATGATCCCGGATTTCGTCGCGGGTGTGTCCGCGGTAGGCGACCCACGCGCGATCGTTCGCAAGCGGCACCAGCGTCGTCTGACAACAGTTACACACATCGGGATCAACGACCCATTCGCCGAGGCTCGTGCCTTCCGGCGACAGCACGCGTGATAGCAGGCGCATCGTGGCCATGCCCGGCGTGCGCTGCTCACGCGGGATGGAGAGGCTTTCGAGCCAGACGACGAGGGTGCGTCCGCCACTGAGCGGGGCCAGGCTGATGAACTCGTGTCCGAGCGGCGCGGGTTTACTCCATGATTCGCCTTGATCGACGGAGCGGGCGAACCACCCCGCATAACCATGCGCATCAGCTGACGGCTCGCGTTGAAACCATTGCGCCATCCACGCGCCGTCCGTGCCGATGCAGAGCGAGGCGAAGTCCGCCCAGTTTTCCATCAAGTGCGGGGTGGAAACGATCGTATGCGGCGTGCTCCAGTTCGTCGCGCCGGGAGCGAGCGTGGCAACGCGGAGCGCGCGTTCCGCGATCGCCGGAGAGGGCGGCGCGGCAGGAGGAAAGCCCGGTTCCGACCACGTAAGATAAAGCGTGCCGTCGGGACCGGCGGTGAGGTTGGAGCCCTGGCTAGCCGCATGGGCTGGGCTGGGCAATGGCTGCACCAGCGGTGCGGCCGACAGCGCGACGCAGCCGAGCGCAGCGATGCTGAACAAAATTGATTTCATGAAGGGAACGGCACGGAGGGACGGAAGAAGGAAGCAAGCGGCGAACGCCGGGATGCGATTAGTGGACGAATGATGATCGCACAAATGTCAGAGCGATGCATGACGGAGCGGCGAGTCAGGGGAGGGCTCATGCCGTTTATTTAAAAGAGAAGACGCGTGGAGAATTCCGCACTGAGTGGATCCGCAAGTCGCCGCATCGTGGTGCCTGCGATGGGCTCATAGTCTTCATCGAGAAGATTACGGCCGCGCAGAGTAAAATGCCACTTTCGCCACGGGTACGTCGCCGCGGCATCGACCGTGACGTAGCCTTCGCTGACGACCGAGTTGTGGTTGTTCGCAAAGCGATCGCCCACGTAACGTGGTCCGCCGCTGAGCGCGAAGCCGTTGGAGAACCGTTTCGCGACGAAGACGTTTGCGATCCAGCGCGGCACGTTGGCCGGACGATTACCGGTGCGCGAAATCACGCCCGTCCCGAGATTCTCATTGAAGTTGGCGAAGGCCGCGTCCGTGTACGCGCCGTTCAATTCCACCCGCCAGCGCCCGGGTGGGGAAACCGCGAAAGCGACTTCGGCGCCACGCGATTCTTGCGCTCCGATTTGTTGGCTGCGGCGCAGGCCCGTTTCCGCGTCGAGCGTCGACGTCAGAATGTCCTGTTTGCGCAGATCGAACAGTGCGACGGTCGCATCGACGCGACCTTCCCACCATGAACCTTTCGCGCCGACTTCGAATTGCCGGCCCTTTTGCAGCGAGAAGTCGGCTTGCGTGGGATTCAGACTCACGAGTTGGGAAACGGGTTCGGCGGCGCGACTGGCCGAGGCG
>CAYVDZ010000603.1:0-3875 GCA_964450575.1 uncultured Opitutus sp. | reverse complement strand
GTACTATGTCTCGCCGGGCTGCGTTGCGACGCTGCCGATGCCTTGTGGCAGCGCGTAAATGGCGCGGACTTCGGCATCGCTCAACTCGCGGTCGAAGATGGCGAAGTCATCGATGAAGCCGGTGTAGTTGAGCCCGAGCGTGAGGGCGCTTTTGGAGACGTCCCAATTGAACGTGTTGTTCCAGCCGGTAAACGCGCCTTGCTTTACTCCGTCGAAATATAGCGCGCCACGGCCGTCGGCGGCGCCGGAATTGATATTGGCGAAGGTGACGAGCACGTGGGTCCAGCGATCCTCGCGGAAAGGGGAGCGATGCACGGGTACGATCGGACGCTCCGCTTCGGGCATTTCCTCGTATTTTCGATTCTGCGGATTCCAGAATTTTGTCACCGCCATGATGCCAAAGCGAAAATGCCGCGGCGTGTGATCCTTGCTGAACTCGACGAACAGATTTCCTTCGCCCCACGCTTGCGCGTAAATTTGAAAGGGATCGCAGTAGCCCGGTTCGAGTTTCTCCGGATCGAGTCTCAACCAAAATGATACGGAGCCGCTCCAGTGAGTCGGCTTGTAGCCCAGATTATCGCCGCCACGGAAGAAGACCTGCGGCTTGATCTTCTGGCGAAATTCCAGGGCGTCACCAAATCGCCCTTCGTTTTTTGCGATGCGAGCGAGACCATCCGCCGGTAGCCCCGGCGCGGCTTCATCACGCTTGGTTCGATCGGCCGCTGTATACACGCGACGGTCGCCGCGGGCGAAGTTCGCATCCGCGGTTCCATCAAACGCCGCGTGGAAGGTGAGGGCATCGCGCAAAGCCGCCTGCGGTTGGACCTCGGCATTTTCCGCGGCGGACGCCAACAGGCAGCTGGCGAGCAGCAAGGACGGCCGGAGGAAGAGACGATAGAGGCGTGAGTTCATGGTGCTGGGACAAATCGAGGTTTCCGGGGAACGGGGCGTCGGGGACACGTTTCGCATCGAAAGACTCTACGGCGTGGTAGGGTGATTCAAGCGTGAACGAGATGCCCGATACCGTTCTCCGGATCGGGAGGCGTCGTCGGGCTCACGGGTTCGGGTCTGAATGATACGGAGGTTCCGCCTGCCGTGTCGCGCCGATCTTCACCCGTTCGGGTGATGGACGGATCGCGGGGGTTGCGGCATCCTTTACCTGCCTCGACAGACTTTCATCGACGTTCCAACCGCTCGCAGCGCTGAAGGTTTCGACCTCTCGTTTTCACCTTCTCGCACCTGTGCTGTAGTCTTAGCTACCCGGCTCGCTGATTTCCGTTCGCATGACCTCAACCCCTCCGATCAGGTTGATGATTGTCGACGACCATCCGCTGGTGCGAGCAGGGTTGGCGTCGGTGATCAACCAGCAGTTGGACATGATGACCGCAGCGGAAACCGAAGGCGGCGAGGGGATCATTGGACTCTATCAACAGCACCGCCCGGATGTTATATTAATGGACCTGCGGCTGCGAGGAGATAGCGGTGTTCGACTCACTCGAATGATTCGTGAGGTGTATCCAAGCGCGTGCGTGCTGGTGATTTCAAACTACGACACCGACGAGGACATCACTCAGGCGCTCGACGCAGGCGCGATGGGCTATGTCTTCAAAAGCGTGGTGGAGGATGAACTCGTGGATGCGATTCGCGCCGTCAAAGCGGGCCACCGTTACCTGCCGAAAGGAGTCGCGGCCCGATTGCTCAACCGGCCCGTGGAGGTTCCCCTCACACGACGGGAAAACGAGATTCTTAAGCTTTTGAACCAAGGCCTGCGCAACCGCGAACTGGGTCAGGTCCTGGGTGAATCGGACGCCGCGATCCAGACGCATCTCAAGGGCCTATTTGGCAAACTCGAAGTCTTGGGGCGTGAGGGTGCGGTGCAGGAAGGGCGGCGTCGGGGACTCCTTACTTCAAAGAGTGGCGATGGATCTTAAAGGATCAGATGCCGGATCGCGCAAGGAACGAGGCTCGCCCCGCCACCGGAAGTCCCCACCGCGGTTCGATCGGATAATAATTATTCTGGCGTAGTACGCTTCTGAATACGCTTTGCGTCGTGAACGGGCGCGGGTCGGCACCGCGAATTGAGTACCAAGCTCTTGGGGGCGGTCGCGTGGATTTGATCGAGAAATTGCATTCTGCGCCGCAAAGCGGGAGCGCATGCGTCGCGGCTCGCTCATCGTTCCCCGCCGGGGTTGCCCGCCCGACCGAAGGATCTGCTTGCTCGCGACCATCGAATCGGCTTTTCCACGGGTCAATCTTGACGATTTTCGGCTGTGGTGCGATGCGGCGGGCATGGCGAGGCCGGGATCCTTTTTATGTAGCACTGCCTTGGAATCGGGTATGGCGCCGGGCTGGGAATCTGTACACTGCGCCGATGTACCCCACCTCCCGTCTGAGCCTCTGGCTCGGTTTCTCCCTCGGCACCGCCATCGGTCTGTGCGCCCAACCGGATGCGGCGTTCCCGCCCGGTGTTCCGCTGCTCCCGGAGTCGGCTTTGCCGGACTATGAGAAAGACATCGATCACGCGGGGTTCATCCGCGGTTGGGATCAGCGCGGTCTCATCCGTGGTACTCAGATCTATCAACAGCACTGTCAGACCTGCCACGGCGACTTGAAGACGGCGGGTTCCATTCCGACGTCATTGCGGTTCGGCCAGGGAGCCTTTCAGCACGGCCACGATCCCCACACGATTTATCAAACCCTCACCCGCGGCTGGCGGCTGATGGTGCCTCAAGTGCAACTGGTGCCTCAGGAGAAATACGATGTCATCCACTATATCCGTGAGGCCTTTTTGCGGGAGCATAATCCGAGTCAGTTATTCGCGCTCACCGATGCGTATCTCGCAGGACTGCCGAAGGGATCGAGTCGTGGTCCCGCGCCGGTCAAGGTGGAGCCGTGGCGGGAGATGAATTATGGCGATCTGCTCATCGGCACATTTGAAGTCGCCACCCCGGAACGGCGCGAAGCCAAGCTGCCGGCCGGGAGCTTGCCGGACTACGTTGCTCCTGACGCCAACCTCGCGTACAAGGCGATCGCGATTCGTCTCGATGCGGGAGAGGGCGGCGTGGCGCGTGGCCGCTCCTGGGCGGCGTTTGAACACGATACCTTGCGGCTCGCCGGTGCGTGGACCGGGGAAGCGTTTATCGACTGGCATGGCATCAACTTCGATGGCCGTCACGTCGTGCGCCCGCGCACGATGGGCAACGTCATTGTCGAAACCGCGGACGTTCCCGGTTGGGCAAACCCAGCGACGGGTGATTTCGTGGACCTTCGCATTCGGGGGCTTGACGGCCGGCGCTATGGACCCTTGCCCCGAGCGTGGGCGCAGTATCGCGGCCTGTACCGTTACGGACCGCGGACCATCCTTTCCTTCCGTATTGGCGAAACGGATATCCTGGAAAGTTACACGTCGGCGGAGGGAAACCACTCGGCGTTTGTCCGCACGTTGAATATTGGAAAGTCGTCCCGTGACCTCGCGTTCCGCGCCGGGAATTCCGGCAGCGCCTTCGCCCTTCACGGGGCTCCCGGCATCGACCGGCGGACCGAAGATGGCTTTGAAGTTATCCGTATCCCTGCGGCCATGACGCCGTTGAACCTTGCCCTCGTCTACACGGTCCCTGGTGCAACCGGGCCCGTCGTGGCGCGCACGCCGGTTGACCTGCGGCCTTATACCCGCGGCGGACCCGCGCAATGGCCGGTCGTGCTCGAGACGGCGATCACCCGGGGCGATGCGCGCGGTCCGTTTGCCGTGGATACGCTCGGGCTGCCCGCCCGCAGCACGAATCCCTGGAGGAGTTGGATGCGCCTCAGTGGGCACGATTTTGTTCCTGGGACGGATGCGGCGGTGGTCTGCACCTGGGACGGCGTAGTGTGGCGGG
>CAYVDZ010000602.1:3310-3885 GCA_964450575.1 uncultured Opitutus sp. | reverse complement strand
TCTGCGGCATCGGCGAGGCGGCGATTTGACCAACGCCGTATTGGCGAATACGGCAACCAAGGTGCTCTTTCGCCTGTCGCCACTGGATGCAAATCTGGTTGAAGAATACGCGGAGCCGGAATTCAGTGTTAAGGACCTCTCACGTACCCAGAACTACCAGGCAGTGGTATGCATGACCGCAATCGATGTTCCGCCGTTCCGCATGCATGCGGCGTTGCCTGACACGGTCGAAGGCAATGCTTCCGCGCAGGACCTTCGAGAACGCTCCGGAAAGCGATTTTCCACGCCGATCGGGGAAGCCAATAACTACATCGTCGAACGTCACGGTATTGCACCCGGCACTTTCGGAGCGACCGCGCCAAGTGGCGATGCTCATTGATATGCCGCACGATGGTCAGCCCGCTGGCCCAGCGGATCGCGTCCGGCAATGGATGTGCGTCCCCCCATCGGCGCAGGCCACCGCGCGTCCTCGGTCGTTGCAGGAGTTCAAGGTTCTGCTGGAGACGGGTCGCGGCCGCGTCGTTTGGTTTGCCGTGAAGCAGCGGGCAGCGCCTGAGCTAGCGCTGATCCTGGAG
>CAYVDZ010000602.1:3024-3300 GCA_964450575.1 uncultured Opitutus sp. | reverse complement strand
ATGCTGGGGTCTGCAGGTTTGGACCCAGCAGGCCCTGCTCGACGCCGCGCTGGAAGGCCGGATTGCCGGATCGTCGGGCAGTGACGTGCGCGCATCCATCGTCCGGGAACAGTCCGCCTGGTTCCGGGCGCAGTCGGCGAGATTTCTGGCGGGCCTCGATACGAAGGTGATAGAGACGCTGCTATCGCTCGGGACGCTGCAGCTATTTCTCTACAACTATCTTGTCGCGGCTGGCGAAGAACACCGCCGCAACCGATTGCAGGCCCTGAGCTTGTA
>CAYVDZ010000602.1:0-3014 GCA_964450575.1 uncultured Opitutus sp. | reverse complement strand
CTTGTATCCCATATTGCACCGTCGGCTGCTGGACGGTGGCTTCGCGGACATCCGGAAGGTGATTGACGACGGCATACCACTCGTTGATGCCCTCGCGGGCCGCTACGTTGTGCCCCGCGCGGTGATCCGAGCCGTGGCCGGCACAGCGCCGCTCGCGGCTGGCGCATCGGTCGATCGACTGGAGATCGTCCTGCCACTGCTGCGCGACATTCCGCCAGCCTGGTGGCCGCGCGCGCTAGATGACTGGACGCGGTTCACTGAAGCCGCACAGCGTATCGCTGCCTTGTCGCGACAGCCCATCATGACAATGAGCAACCGTTTGATCCTGCGCGATTGCGCACAAAGGGGCTACCGCCTCCCGGATTTCGATACGGACGAATGGCAGCGCACCGGGCAGGAGATTGATGATTTCTTCCGGGGATTGCACGGTGCGCTCCGGTTCAGATTGCGCGAATCCAGGCCCAACCACGAATCAGAGCTATTTGCGATCCGCGTAAAAAACAACATGTTTTCCTCGTTAGGAATTGTGCGGATCGGGCGGCTGGCCGTGCGTTGGGGCGCTGCCTACCGGCGTACGCAGGCGGTTTTTTCTTCCGAATCCGAGCTCTGGCGGGGTGCGCGCTGGCTCTCCCTCGCCGATTCTCCCTTGGCTGTGGGTGACTTGGTGGCCCACCCCTTGCTGACCGCCAAGGCGCTCGCCGAAGAGGGCGTAGCCATGACCAATTGCGCCGGAGTGGGAATTACTCAGCAGTTGCCAAAATGGACGACAGAGGGGCTTGTAAGAATGAGCGAACAGAGTCGGGCATTTCCTGGAGTTCTTAGAAGCAACCTCTCTGAGAAGGATGGGCTCTTCTATAGCGATATCCCAATGTTCATAGTGCGAATGAATATGGACCGGCCGTTGTCAGTGCGTGAATTCCTGTTGCGCGCCTCGCGCAGCCTCTCGAAAGGCAGGTTGCGGCCGCCGAACTATCCCAAGACCTTGAAGGAGCTAAGCGGCACCGGTATCCCTTTCTGGATCCAGGACTGTATCGTCGAGTGCGTTGCCGATAAATGGGACGAGCGCGAATTTCTGAAAGTTTTATGGCAAGAGCTGGAACTAGCCGCCCGCAGAAGGGAGTGGCCCATAAGCGCATGGCGGTATCTTGTCGTCGATATACAAGACAGGTTTGCGCGGCACAAAATCCCCCGACTCGCGTTGCGCCGAGCGCTGTCAACAACGACAGCAGAGAGTTGGCCCAATTCGGTTCGAATTTGAGAAGCAAGGTAGAAATCGCCTTGGCGTTCGTCGGGGAATGGAGACGCTCAATGGGGCCGCTCGTCATCCAATGCTTTCGTCATGGAGAGAGTTTTGCCAACGCCGGCCTAGTGAGTCTTAGTCCGGGCACGGTTCCCCTGACCGATGCCGGCGTCGCGCAGGCGCGCGCAATTGCCCGATCATTCGTGGCGGCCCCGGAAGCGATCATCTGCTCATCCTACGACAGATCACAAAAAACTGCGGAGCCCACTTCGGCTCGGTATCCAGGCGCGCCCCTCTCGGTTTGGCCAATCCACGAATTTACGTTTCTCGCACCGGAACGCCATACCGGTACCACGGCGGAAATCCGAAGCCCCTTTGTCGAGCGCTACTGGGAACGCGGTGACCCTCATTACGTCGATGGTGAGGGGGCGGAGTCGTTCGCGGGGTTCATGAACCGTGTGGAGGGCTCAATCGCTCGCTTTTCGGAACTTAGACGGAATGGGGTTAAGTCCGTGGCGTTGTTCGGTCATGGGCTGTGGCTACTCGCATTTCAGCTTATGGTTGAGGCAGGTGAAATCGACATTCACGATCCCGCTGTCATGGCCCTATTGCGGAGTCGGAGCCAAACGTCGGCTATTCCGAACGGCAAGGGCCTGGTCGCCACCTTTGACGGCAAAAGATGGGCAATTGCCGCTATGACACTCGATCCCGGCACAGATCAGCAGCGAGGGGGATCGTGAGCTATCCGAATTGGGTCGTCTTGCACGCACCTCATGATTCGACGGAAGTGCCGAGTCCGGTGCGTGGGCAGTTCCTGCTTGATGATAGCCTCCGTGGCGGCTGCCATCAAACGACGCGGCTATTGCCTCGTGCTCGACTGCCACAGCTTTCCGGACAAGGCACTCCCCTACGAACTAGCCGCTCCCGACGCGGCTAGGCCTGATATCTGCATCGGGACCGATGAATTCCACACCAGCGCGGCACTGTCGAGCGCCTTTGTCTCCGAATTCGAGCGTGCCGGTTGGGACGTGATGGTAAACAACCCGTTTGCGGGTGCGCTAGTACCAAGCGGCCGATACCGGCGCGATCCTCGGGTCCATGCAGTCATGGTCGAAGTGAATCGACGGCTCTACCTGCGGGAGCCTGGTGCGGAACCGCTACCGAAGTTCAGTCTTATCGCGCGACAGATCAGGCAATGTTGCGTGACGGCTATTGGTGCCTGCTCGTCTTGGGGGGAGTCAGCGTGACAAGTAGAACGGGATCTGGTTCGCGTTTCGGCATCGGAGCCGGCACCACGCTTCTTCGGTGTTAACGGGCGAATGCAACCCCCTCGCCCGGAAATTAGTGGTTATCCATGAGTCCTGGATTCGCATTGAGCACCGCGCGGCCAAGGTCGTCGCCAAGTTTCCACAGGGCTTCATGGATCGCTTGCTGGCGCTCTGGCCAGCGCGCGAAGGGCAGCAATTTGCCGTCGGAACCGACGAGGCCGAACTTGCGCAATCGTTCGACGGACTCGGGACTCATGCGTTCCACGGGATAATAGCGACGTTCTCTCGGTATCACTTTACCGTCCTCGTCGAGCCAGTCGGGGAGCTGTTGATGGAGGAACGCGATGTCTTTGCTAGTCAGCATGGAGTTCCTTATTCCGCAACATCAGCAAACAACCCGGTGTTCTGACTGCATTATTCGCAAGTCGAATAATAATCCTTGCCCGTTCCGAAGGTCGTCGAGCGCGTCAAGGCGCGCAAGGACAAGATCCACAGTTGGTTCGTGG
>CAYVDZ010000601.1:0-3916 GCA_964450575.1 uncultured Opitutus sp. | reverse complement strand
GTTCCATGACGAGTACGTGTTCACTCGAAAACTCGAAGTGCACGCCGGGCGCGAACACGCGCTCCGGATGGGCATTGAGTCGGTTAAAAAACTCCTGATTGCGCGCCTCATGGCGGAAATCAAGCTCGCGCAGGATCGCCTCGCGCGCCTCGTCGATTACGCCCGGCAGATCCATCCCGTGCAGCGTGGCCACGCGCTCGTGGAGTTGGCCCGCGAGCCAGCGCGCGAGTTCAAAGTCCGTTTCAATCCGGCGCCGCAACTCCGGCTTCTGAATCTTTACCGCGACGGGTCGTCCCGTCCGCAACCGCGCGAAGTAGACTTGGGCAAGGGAGGCCGAAGCCGCGGGGGTTTCATCGAAGGCTTCGAATACTTCCGCGGGATCGCGCTCCAGCGCCGCGGCCAACACCGGCTGCATCACTGCAAACGGCAACGGCTGTACACTGTCCTGTAATTTCCTCAGCTCGAGAATGATATCGGGAGGCACGATATCCGGACGCATCGACAGCAGTTGCCCGAATTTAACGAACGTCGGCCCGAGCTCCTCGGCCGCGAGCCGGAGGCGTTCGCCCAAGCTGCGCCGCACGGGAGGATGCGGAAGCAGGCGTTTCCAGAATCCGGCAGGCAGATCGATCTGGCTCAGCAGATCCGCAAATCCATGCCGGGCGAGCACCGCGAGAATTTCCTTCGCGCGGACGGCATTACTGAGAGCGTCGAACGCTCTCACGCTCCAGGACTCGGAACCGGAGGCGAAACCGGCGGGGGCGGTGGTACCGCCGCCGAGGTTCCGGGCTCAGGGGCAACCCCTGCGGCTTTTTCGAGCACCGCGATTCGCGCCTCGAGAAAATCGATCCGCTGTTGCGCGATCCGATCATAGCCCGTGAAACGCTCCCGGAGTTTATCGCTGAGTTCATGGCTCATGGTATCGAATTCGCGACGACCTTGGTCCGCGATTTTCTCCGCCATGGCGCGCGCCTCAGTCGAGCTGACCTTCCCTTGCTGCACGAACTCGTTGAGCGCGGATTCCACCTTGTCTTTAGTGATCACCGCCGCGCCGACTCCGGCGAGCAGGGTCTTCTTGATGACATCGATCATAACGGAATGGGTTTAACGCGAGCGGGTAGCCGACGCAAGACGGGGCGGACTTTCTCTTCCGCGAGAACACCTTTGAAGGTCGGGGCTCCCGATCGCTGCGGGAGATCATGCTTGGAGGACCTCAAAAATGGGGAGGCCAAGTTCAACTTAGAAAACGCAGTTGAAGCCACAGATTCCACGGATAAACACAGATTACCAAGGCATTATAAATTACAGTTCCTTCACCTTGCGGGTGAATTGCGGCTAGGTGCCTCTCCTTAGTTAATCCTCTGGATCCGTGCTCATCGGTGTAATCTGTGGCTAAAATAAACTGCTGAATTTAGGATCAATGTTCGCCACTTCATTTCCCTGCGCCCCAGCTTATTCCGCGCAATCGATCGTCGGGACTGGCACTATTGGAAACCTGAGGAACCTTACGTTAACTATGATCGGAAATCTCCTGATTCTTCTCGCTGCCGCCGGCACGCTGGCGCTCGGGGCTCTCCAACTTGATTCGTTGCGTCTGCCCGCCCAACCCGTGCGAGTACGGGCGGATGACGACGAGGTCCTGTCCGCGGATCCTGACTCGGATCCGCACTGAGCCAAAGGCCGGATCGCGCTTCACGGGTTAGGGTTGTATGTTCGTATCCGCAATTCCTTACGTGGAGCCGCTGGCCCGTGGCCGATGTGCCGCACCGAGGCCGAGCCCAAGGTCGGGACGCTACGTCAGATAATGCAGTTTAATGCGGCGCCGCGCCCGCCGTCACTTCGCCGGGACGTTCAGTCGGCGGCTTGAAGAAGAACGCCAGCATTAGAATTCCGAGGATCGCAAGACCCGTGGGAATGAGAAACAGCTGATGATAATCGACGGTCGCGGGCGTGCCGGTGGTGCCACCGCCGGTGGTGAACGCAGCCATCAACCGCGGGAAGATCTGACTCGCGAGCACCATGCCGACGCCGAGGATCAGAAGGTTCGCCAGTCCTTGCGCGCTCGTGCGAACGTCCTTCGGGAACACGGCATCCACGAAGATATAAACGGTCGCGAAGAAGAACGCATAGCAGATGCCGTGCAGTAATTGGATCGCAACAATCAGCCAGGCAAAGTTCGCCTCGCCGAACATCGCGAAGACGCCATAGCGCGCCGCGTGACCCAGGATGCCGACGATCATCGTCCACTTCCAACCAATCTTCTTCAGCACCACGCCGAGCACGAGCATGGTCACGATTTCCGCCACTTGCCCGAGACTGCTGACGACCATCGTCATCTTGGGAGAAATGCCAACGTGGGTCAGGAAGCTGTCGATGACCACGAAGTAACCGTTGTGAATTACGGCATCGATCAGCGTCACCGCGAAAAGCACGGCCACATACGGAGTCGCCAGTAATCGCGCGACCCGCAGCCAGGCGAGGCGGTCGACGCCGGTGACATCTCGCCTCGGCGGCGTGTGAGGCAGCGTCAGGCTGAACGCCGCCAACGCAAACGAGATGATCGCGGCAACAATAAACACCCAACGCGTCTGATGCGCGTCGGCGTGATCACCGAGGAGGAAAATGAACGGCCAGCTCACGACAATCCAGCCCACGGTGCCGCCCATGCGCACAAAACCAAAGTCCTTCGCCGGGTCTTTCAGATTCGCAAACGCGAGTGAGTTCGTGACCGAGAGCGTCGGCACATAAAATAGATTATAGATCAGGAAGAACGTGAAGAAGACCGGAAAGGTCGTCGCAAAGGAGGTCGCAATCAGCGCGCAGCCGCCGACCACGTGACTGAACGCGAGGAAACGTTCCGCGGAAAAATTCCGATCCGCGAACTGATTGCTGAAGAACATTCCCACGAGCGCGGCAATGCCAAACAGACTGCCCACCCACGCCTGCTGTCCGGCGGTGAAGCCGAGCATGCCCATGTAGGGGAAAATCTTGATTTGCCACGCACCCCAAATGGCAATCTCGAGCGCCATCATGATAAAGAGGGAGCCGCGCGAGGATTGGGCTGGAGTTGGGGTCATGGAGGATAGACCGGGTGATACTTTGACACTCATAGTTGAAGAGGCTGGGAAGAAAGCAGGGACGCTGAAAGTTGACGTTCGGTGTGAAACAGGCCATCTGGACTGTCCATGCCGAATCGGACTACAGACAGGAATGTCTGTATCACTACGGGCATCACGGTTTCCACGTGCCTTGTGCCACCGCCGGCACGAATTTATCCAAATCCGCCGGTTTCCAATCGATCGTGCGCCCTTGCTCCGCACTCATATAGGCGGTCATCAACAATTCGACGACTTCGAGTCCGTCATGGAAATTCAACTCCGGCTGCACGCCCCGACGGAAGCAATCGATGAAATGCCGGTTCTCGTTCTCGTAACCGTATTCCGCGGCTTCGTTACCGACAATCGGCATCAGACCCTGTTCGGCGTTCTGTTTCTCCACGAGATCCTCGCCCGCTTTGCCCACGATGCGCCGACTCAGGAACAGTTGCGCACTCGCGTTGAGTGAGTTGTAGGAAAACGAATACTCCGGCCCGAGCAGTTCGGTGCTGAGCCGCAAGCCGGCGCCGACAAAACTCCACGAGGTCGTCACCTCACCGATGAGCGGCCGACCGGCGTCATCCACGTATTCCAGCGTGGCGCGCGCAAAATCCTCCGACGGACGTTTCGCGTAATCGACCTCGGGCCCCATCGTCTCGCGCAACACCTGGGCATATTCGGGCCGCGACCATTTTAAGCTATGAATATGGCCGGTAACGCGCTTCAGCCGGATACTATTGCGCGGCTTGCCCGGATCGCTGAGCAGAAAGCGCACGACCTCCACGCTGTGACACATCATGTCGTTCAGCACGCCGCCGCCT
>CAYVDZ010000600.1:2344-3917 GCA_964450575.1 uncultured Opitutus sp. | reverse complement strand
CTACGAGCGCGGTCTCGCCATCGACCCCCTTCACGCCACCGGCCGACGTGATTTGGCGATGTCACGTATGGCGATGTGCCACAATGTCGGCGCTGATGCCGAGCTTCGCCGGCTTCTACTCCTGGCACCAGCGGACGCTTGGGCGTGGGTGATCCTCGGGAATCTCAATTTCCGACAGAACTTCGCTTTGGCCGAGCGTTACTTTCGCCGGGCGGTCGAACCCTCCCCGCAAGATCCCTACGCTTGGAATGGAATGGGTGTCATGTATGCGGAAAAGAGAGACTTTTCGCGGGCCATCGACCCCATCAATATCTCGGCCGAACTGCGAGCGTCCATCGATGCGCTCGTGGAGCGCCAGAAGGCGGCCGGCGAATTGGACGAAGGTGCCGCAGTAACGATAATCCATCAGTTCATCGATTCCAAACTCGCGCGCTTGCCCGCCGTCGCCGTGGCCATGCCCGATCCCCATGGAAACATCCGTGAGCTGGATGCTTTTCTCTACGACGTCCGGACCGAAATGTAGCATGCAACGGCCTGAAAGACCGTTGCTGACCTCTCGAATCGGCCCCGTTCAGGAAAGAACAACTACCTTGGCCACTCCGGCCAGATGTCGGCGAGCAGATCGATCCGTTGCGCGTAGTTGACCATCGCCGCTGAGGGCGCACGGATGACTTTTCCGGAATCGAACGAGACCTGCCCGATGATATTTCCCGCGTTCAGGATCGCGACCACCTCACCCCGCGAATTGAAGATCGGACTGCCACTGGCTCCTCCAGCGGATCCCATGTTGTGCTGCACCAGCAGTCGCTTCTCAAAACGCGCCTGGGCGAGCCAGAAATCCGTCACCGAAGTCACGATGCCGGATTGCATGGTCGCCACGGGACTTCGCATGTCCACGCCACCGCCCGAAATACCCTCCATCGGAAAACCCAGGAATCCGATGCGATACCCCGAATCCAGCCGCTCCAGTTCCAAGCGCGCGGCCGGCTTGAAAACTTTCGGCGCCGCTTCGTCCGTGTAGAGCAAACCGACATCGTAGGCCGGCACCGCCGCAGTTTTGCCCTCAAAATTCAACTCATCCTGGTCGTATTTCGGATGCACCACCGCTCGCACCACTTTCAGTTTCAAATCGGGTTTGCGATTGATCACCAGATAAGCCGTGCCGCCTTTTTCCAACGTCTGCTTCACCGGCAGGCTGACGTGCGCGTTTGTCGCAAACACCCGGGGGCCCACGGCCCACGCGGTCGCGATCGGCTGGGGCTTCCCCTCGTCGATCATGGGATGGACGAGCACCACCAACGCCACCGCATCGGAATACTCCTTCACCACCGCTGCCAGGGCACGCTCCGGCGTTTCCTCGCGTTTCCACCACAGCCCGCCCGCCACCAACGCGATCATCACCGCCGCCAGCACGCCCCACGCCCAGACTGGAAACAGGCGCTTTGACTCTTCCTGCGGCTTCGGAGCGGTTGTCCTCTTTTCCGCGGTCACGGGCCTCGTCTGCGGCGCAGGCGCCAGGAGCGGAGGTGGCGAACTCCAAGCGGGCTCCGCGGGGTACGAAACCACCGGCACC